>DATFZN010000118.1:0-6422 GCA_035314425.1 Candidatus Acidiferrum sp.
GCTCCAAGATGAAGCAGTACGCGCGCAAATTTGTCAGCTCCGAAGGCACGCACGACGGATACAAGAGCGGCACCGCCGATACGCCTGCTCCGTTCCACGGTTATTTCTACTGGAAGCCCGGGCCCGGAGAACCCGATAGCCCGCTCGGCCCGCTAGCCGCACGCGCCAGTGCCGAAGGTCGGCGCGATCCAGCTTTTTCTCCAGCGCCGCTTTTGGCGCGCGTAATCCCTCGTGCACCTCTTCCAATCGACACTAATGACATGAGCCATCATCATTAAACTGACCTGAGCTGGCCATTGCGGCCAGCGAATGCGCGCAATTTATGACCGACTGGTCCAGCGGATCATTCTTCACCGAATCCGGATCGATGTAATTCATGTTCTGGGCTTTGGCGATATATTTGTCACTCAACTTTTTCATGTTGGCAAATTCATTGTTCAGCAGGGCATACACACTGCTATCAGAATCGGTAACGATTGCCGTCGAGGACAAGCGCAAATTCGTCTGCGCTTGTGCTTGGTAATAGCCAAGTCCCAGGCTCGCAATTGGGTAGCCGTTGGCAACGCCGTTGGATAGCACGCTGCGCCATTCGCGGATCGATGACATGAATTCGATCCCTGAGCGCACAAACTCTTTGGAAAATCCTGGATTCGCCGGTTGGGCATTCTGCGAGGGAGTGCTCGATGCCGAATTACTCGACCCACCATTTCCCGCGCCACCGCCCAGGGTCAGGTGCATCGTGTTTCCCTGGAACGAGACCGCGCCACTCGTGGCGCGTGCCAGCGCCTCAACTTCCACATAATTTCTGCCATTCATCTGCAGCACCGGCAGCTGCGCTTGCTGCCCGTTCATGTCGAGCGTCAAACTCTGCGCCGCACTTTGCGAAAGCCCCAGCACCGGCAAGATCAAGGCGATCGCCAACGCCACACCCACACTGATCGGTCTTTGTTTCATAATGCGCTCCTGCTGAACTTGGTCTCTTGATTCGCGGTCACCTGAATTCTCCTCTAACGGTGTGGGTTGTTCAACCCTTGGAGTCGGGGCGGGATAGGCAGTCAGCCGTCCGTGTTGAGTAAGAAAGTGGCCCTTGGGTCGTCTGCTTTCAGAAAAGCCACGGCAAGAATCAATTTTCTGCGGGTAAGGAATACTCGAAGTCGTAGAAGTGTTTTTTGTTCTCGATCTTGATGATGAATTTGCCGGAGAGACCGATGAGTTGGCCGCTGCCGGACTCGGGGGCAACGCTGATGAGCATTTGCTGCGAAGTGGGGGTCATGTAGGCGGTGTGCTGAAGAACGAAGGAACCGGAGCGTCCATGCAGAGTGCCGTTGACGCGTTCGATGGCGACATAGGCGGCAGAAGATTTGGGGTCGCCGCTGGTGAGCATCTCGCCTTTGCTGGTGGCTTCAAGATCACCGTGCAATTCCTTGTCGATGGTAAAGCGGCCGATGGAGGCGGCGGATTCGATGTCGTTCGGAGGCTGCGAGACGATTTTGAGTTCAAAGGTACCGGTGGCGTGTGTGGACTCGGAGACTCCTTTCTGGAAGTTAGGGTGAATGCGGGCTGTGGAGCTTACCGCCAGGGGAACGAGGAAGGCAAGTAGGAGAAGAGAGATCCCTCGAGTTGCTTCCCTCGAATCTCTGGGGGAACTGGGGGACAGAGGTTTTGGCGGCATAGCGGCTCCCGGGTCAGGCTTCGGCGGAGGATGGGAGAAGCAGTTTAGCAGAGACGTGAGGGAATGAAAAAGCAAAGGAGGAACACCTAGGAACACCTAGGAACACCTCGGACACGTTGCCGCAATTGACTACGCCGCGTGCAAGAAACTGAGCGGAGACTAAAGACTTAGAGGAGTTCCACAGCCAGGGCTACCGCGTTTCCGCCACCCAAGCAGAGGGCGGCGATGCCTTTCTTGCCAGTGCGGCGCTGCAATTCATAGAGGAGCGTGACGAGGACGCGGGCACCGGAAGCTCCGATGGGATGGCCGAGGGCGACTGCTCCCCCATTCACATTCACCTTTTCCGGATTAAGGCGCAGCTGGCGTGTGACGGCAATGGCGGCTACGGAAAAAGCTTCATTGAGTTCGAAGAGGTCGACGTCCTTGTCGCGGTCCCAACCGGTCTTGGCGAGCAATTTTTCGACCGCGTCGACCGGAGCCATCATGACCCATTTGGGTTCGAGACCGCTGACGGCTTGCGCGACGATGCGCGCGATGGGTTTTTTGCCGAGGCGTTCGGCCCCGCGTTGGCTTGTGACTACGACAGCGGCGGCTCCATCATTGGTGCCAGGGGCATTGCCGGCAGTGACGGTACCATCTTTCTTGAATGCGGGTTTTAGTTTGGAGAGTGCTTCTAGAGTGGCGTCTTCGCGCGGGGACTCGTCGTACTTGATGACGAGGGCATCGCCCTTTTTCTGGGGGACTTCGATGGGGAGAATTTGCGATTCAAAGAAACAAGATTTCCGCGCACGAATGGCTTTCTGGTGGGATTCGAGAGCGAACTGGTCCTGCTCTTTGCGCGTTATGTCATATTTTTCGGCGACCAGTTCGCCGGTGTTACCCATGTGAAAGTTCTCATAGGCGTCCCAAAGACCGTCCCAGATCATGGAGTCGACGAGCTTCTGATCGCCGAGGCGGAAACCGGTGCGAGCGTTGGGGAGCAAGTAGGGCGCGTTGGACATGGACTCCATGCCACCGGCAACAACCACTTCGCTTTCACCCAGCTGCACGGCTTGCGCGGCGAGCGCGACGGATTTCAGACCGGAGCCACAGACTTTATTGATAGTCATGGCGGCAACACGCGAATCGCAGCCACCTTTGAGAGCGGCCTGGCGCGCGGGATTCTGGCCGAGGCCGGCTTGAATGACGTTGCCGAGGATGACCTCGTCGATTTGCTTGGCATCGAGACCGGCACGACGGACGGATTCGGCGACAACTTTGCTGCCGAGTTCGGGAGCGGAAAAAGTGGACAGGCCCCCTTGAAATCTACCGATGGGAGTGCGAACGGCGGAGAGAATGACGGGCGTTTCCACAGATGCCTCCAGGCGAAGAAGCTGCAGGATGAAACTCTATTATAGCGATTCGAAGCACGTCGAGGAATTCGAACTGCTCGCGCCTGGCGGCTGCGTTTCGACTGGAAGAAGAGCCGGGAGGGCGCCGGCGCCACCAAGAGGGCCGCGGTCAAGGTAGGGCTTGAACGCAGAAGAGGTGCGGCACGGCGATCGGATTAGTGAGGAAACGCGGGAGCTGGGCTCCCGCGTTGCGAACTTGCACAGCATGACGTGGGCGCTTGCAGGAATCCTTCGCGTAGCATTAGCCCTGCTCGTCGGCGCTCGGACCGTAAAGAGCCGGGACGGGGATGTCGAGTGTCCGTAAGTACATGGTAAGTTGGCCACGATGATGAATCAGGTGATTGAAACCGAAACCGCGAAGAACCGCGGCGCGCGGCATGGTGAAAAGAGTTTGGCCGCCCATCAGGAGTGTCCAGGGCTTCATGAGATGTTCGTCGCTGGCGCTGGCGATTGCAGTGCGAGCGTCCGCAGTAACTTTGTCAAAAACTTCGAGAAGCTCTTTGCGATTGCGCGTTTTCGGCTGCTCGTAGCGCGGACCGTTTACGGGCGCGAAGTCGAGTTGGTCGGTTTGGATCGTGACTTTGACCCAATCATTGAGTGTGGCGACGTGGCCCGCAAGCCAGCCAAGGGTGCCGGATTTGGCGTGCGGCTTCCAATCCCATTTGTCGTCGGGAACACGTTCGAGAGTTTTGCGAGTGTTCGCTGCTTCGTGATCGAATTCAGGAAGAAACATTTGACTAATGGCCATGTTGTTGGTCTCCGAGATGGATTCGTAAACGGGGCGATCCGGGAAAGAAAGCTTACTATAAGAATGTGAATGTTGCCTTACAAGGCGGACGGAGAGAGAATCACGGAATGGCACACCAATTATCGACATCGTACCTGGAAGATTCGATCAGCTTGTTTCGGTATTACAAAAAGTTGGCGGAGCGCGCGATAGAGCAGTGTCCCGATAGCGGATTGTTGGCGACGCTCGATGAGGATTCGAACTCGATTGCGATTATCGTGAAGCATGTGGCGGGGAATGCCCGCTCTCGGTGGACGGATTTTCTGACGACGGATGGGGAGAAGCCCGATCGGAATAGGGATAGCGAGTTCGAAGCGCCTCCCGGGACGCGGGCGGAATTGTTGGCGATTTGGGAAGAAGGGTGGAAGACCGTCTTCGATGCACTGGACAGGATGAGCGAAGCGGATTTGGAGCGCACGGTGACAATCCGATGTGAGGCGCACTCGGCGATGCAAGCGATTAACCGGCAAGTGGCGCACTATTCGTACCACATCGGGCAGATTGCGTTTTTGGCGAAACATTTTGCAGTGGAAGCGGGGGATTGGAAGTCGTTGACTGTGCCGCGAAAGCAATCCGCACAGTTCACTGCGGATGTGCTGAGCGGGAAGAAGTCGCAGCGATGAATTAGGATCTACGGCTGCCGTAGGTGTTGATTCATCTGCTGCTCCCACTCGGGGCCGGAGGCGCGGTCTTGCGCAGCCATTTCGCGGACGCGGGCATCGGCTTCGGGAGTGAGAGCGGTGCGATCGTATTCGACTTCGACACACGTTCGATTGCCGTCGGGATTCAATCTCAAGGTGATCACCGTGAGCATGATATCGGGAATGACATAAACGTATTGAACGCGGCCGCTGGCCAAATCGAGATCGGTGTTGACCCACACAGCTTGCAGGTGATGGTGACGGACCGTGAAGACCATGCCGGGGACATCCGTGGCAGGAGATGGGTGAAGGAATTGCGGATCCCAGTTCGGCGCCCAGATCCGTTCTTTATCGGCGCCCATGAGCGGGGCGACGCGATCAATCGGAGCATTCGCCGTGAATGTGAATTTTGCTTCGGTGTGAGCGCGAACGCCAGGTGGTGATGCTGGATGAAGAGCAGACACGAGGATATGCAGGTGAGTACGGACGGTGGGAACGATCGCCAGTGCGAGGCCGCTAATCGCGCCGAGCAGTAGAAGCAGGATCGTCCTCATAAGGATTTCTCCTTCAGATTGTGGCTGTCGCTGGCGCAAAGGGTCATGCGGTAAATCTTCTTCAGTTCGGCAATCTGCTGCAAGGACTCTTTGCCGAAGGGGGCTTTGCCCTCGAAAGCGTGAAGGACAATCCCTTCGAGCAGGTCACCGAGGGTCAGATCTTTCAGTTCGGCGAAGGCCTTCAGAACTTTGAGCAGGCGTTTTTCCATGCGGACACCGGTTTGGACGCGTTCGACTTCGATCATCGGCGAAACTCCTCCTGGTACTTATGTACCACGATAACAATGTAGATGCAAGGCTGCAGAGGCGTTTCGCTTCCTCTTCGCCTTAAAACCGGGTACCCTTTTTAACTATGAAAACACTTTTTGAAATGGCCCCGCTGCCTCCGGCTGGATCAGGGCTGAACCTGAATGCAGCACAGAGGCGCGCGATCACTCATCGCGACGGGCCACTACTGGTGATTGCTGGTGCGGGCACCGGAAAGACTCGGGTAATTACCGAGCGGATTCGGCACCTGCTAGAGTCAGATAGCTCCCTGCTGGGCGAAAACATTCTAGGGTTGACGTTCACGAAAAAAGCCGCGCATGAAATGAAATCGCGAGTGGTGAAAGCCGCGGGGGAACGGGGCAAAGATGTGGTCCTGGCGACGTTCCACTCGTTCTGCGAAACCATTCTGAAGCAGGTAAACCCGAAGCTGTTGGCGCTGGAAGGCGTGGATCATTGGATTCTGCTGCGACGGAATCTCGGGCGGTTGAAGCTGGAGAGGTACCGCCGATTGGCGGAGCCCGGACAGTTTTTGAGCGACTTCACATCATTTTTTTCACGATGTCAGGATGAACTAGTGTCCAGCCAGGAGTACGAGCGATTCGCGGCACTTCTGGCGGAGGAATTGGAAGCGGAGAAAATTAGTCTCGACGAGGATACCTACAAAGAGCGGTTGGAGCATGTCGCGTTACAGAAAGAGATTGCGCGGGCCTACCATGCGAGTGAAGAGCTGTTACGGGAGAAACGGGCGGTGGCACTGAACGGACTGATCAGCGAGACGGTGGCGCTGCTGAAGAGCGATATGGCTCGGCGCGAACAACTGCAGGAGCGCTACAAACATATTCTGGTGGATGAATTTCAGGATACGAATATTGCTCAGTTGGAATTGCTGCAACTGCTCAGCGGCGAAACGCGAAATATCGTAGTGGTGGGTGACAACGATCAGGCCATCTATCGGTTTCGCGGAGCTTCCTTTGGCAGCTTCAAATTGTTCTTGAAGAATTTCGCGAGATGGGAAGAAGGACAGGACTCGACTCCGTTTCGGGTTTCGCTGACAGAAAATTATCGATCCACGCCAAATATTCTCCGTGTGGCGACGCAGGTGATTGGGCA
>DATFZN010000119.1:0-3903 GCA_035314425.1 Candidatus Acidiferrum sp.
ATGTATGTATGCCACTACGCATACATACATGTCAAGGGAAAAATATAAAGACGCACAAAACTCTACTCGGGAAATCACTTGCCAGCCTGATTTCATGCGAGGATTTGAGTTTCGCGCCAGAAACTAGCTAGGGAATCGAAGCCCTTCCGAACGGTGTTCACCCTGAGAGTCGAAGTGCCTGGCATGAAAAATTGCGATGGGGAATCTCCCTCGTTCGATCACCCTAAGAGGTTGCTTTAGCGCAATTGCCCCGGTTCAATTCCTTTTTTCCGGGCTTCATCGAGGAGATCGTCTACCTCCACTTGCAACTTTTTCTTCTTTTCTTCTAGAACGGGAATTTGTTGATTGACGGGAACCCTCGTGTAGCCGGAAGGAATCTCATCGCTGCTTTTCGATACTGCCTCACCTTCCTGAAATTCTTTGAACGAAGCAAGCTGCAGATTTACGCCATCGAGTTGAGTCTGAAGTTTTTTCAGGCTTTCGCGGATCCGGGAAACGGTTGCCGGATCGGCCGGCTTCTGGGGAGTCGCTGTATATTTCTGGTTGCGATTGTCGCCTACAACCGACACTTTCCCGCTTGCGCCGGCAAGATTGTCGTTGGTCCAAACTTTTTTTGCTGTCGGGGTCTTTGTTTGCGGGTCGCTCGCCTCTGGGACGGTGCTGGGACTTGAAGCCGAGCTTGCCGCGGCTGGAGACTGTGCCCGGCAGGAAGGAGCCAGCGCCAAGAACAGGAACGCAGTGGCTCGGAAACTTCGGAACATGGGATCCTCCGAACGCGCCGGACGGTACTAGGGCCTATTTTACCCGAGGGGGTTGCGCGGGTCTTCTAATTTGGCTGCAGTTTGTCTAGTTCGGCACGGATGATCGCGACGGCTTCTCCTGGCGAGCCCACTCGCTTGTAGTCCGAGTAGAAGGTCCGCTCATGGATAGAAAAGGGGAGGAGGTATTTGCGGCCGTCAAAATCAAATTGCTCATAGCTTGGAAACCAAACCCCAGGAAAGAATTCGTATCTCTCCTGCATGAAGTGGCTGCCCTTGTCAACCTTAGCAAGAAACATGGCGATCGAAATATCTTCAGTAACCCTGCCCTCAATTTTAGCCAGCTCACCGGACTGTTCATCGATCCACACGTTTCCTTCTACTTTCGTGAAAATGAAGCTGTTGCGAGTCGTGGGCTTAAAGCTCGGATTCGGTTCCATACGGTATTTGACCAAGGTGCGGTCACCGCGCAGTTCCGTACCCAGACGGGTGAATAAAAAGGCATTCTGCGTCAAGACCAGCAGATCATCGCGCTCTCGCCGCTTATGCTCTGCTTTCGCATAGGCTTCGCGCTGGCCGGCGCCTGGCTGGATCGCCCACAGGAGATATTTTGCAAGCTTTTCGAGCTCAGCCCGGTAGGTTTGTGGATTTAGGGGCGTTCCATCGCTTTTCAGGGCCAGCTTGGTTTGTGCGGGGCCGGAAGGGAAGACTCGCCAGACCTTTGTTTCTACAGGGTTTATATCGCCTTTATGGAGTTCGATTCTTTGTCTGCGTTCATACTGCTCGAGGTTATTCTCCATCCGTTTCTGGTTCGCGATGACCCTGGCAATCGTCCCGCCGCTTCCAGCAACCGGCGGCTCGGCTGCGCCTGATCCATCTTGAGCCAATATCGGGTCAGGCAAGTAAGCGAGCAAGAGCAGCGGCAGGAGAATTGCGCCAAGCGTGACTTTGCCATAGACACTCACAGGGAACGCGCCGTCCTAGGTTGGTACGAATCGGTTCGATTCGCGTGGGGATACCCGGTGTTGTGGTCGGCTTGAAAGAGCAGACCTCTGGTCATGGGGCTATCCCGAATCGGGTACACTCAAAGAGTATAGAACGGGCCGTCGAAAGAAAAGTGCTCCGATATGCGTACCTATCTCGAGAGAGAGGAACGATTTCGGCCCTACCTGCGTCTTACTCTTTGAGAGGAGTTGCTTGTGGGTGTTACCCCAATAGCGAGCTTAGCCACGATACCGCCGTTGGCGGCAGGATCGTCCGCATCGGTGCGGGCCCGCGGGCTGAAGGCGGGATGGATTACCTTTGTCGAGACCATGAAGTTAGCCCTCGATGCCTTGCGCGCCCATAAGCTCAGAAGCTTTCTTACCTTGCTTGGGGTGATTTTGGCAGTCACCACCCTGATTGTGGTGATGAGCGTGATCCAGGGCCTCAACCGATATGTGGCCGATAAGGTTGCAGATCTTGGCTCGAATGTTTTTATCGTCGATCGCTTCGGGATTATCACCAGTCAGGACGCGTGGATTAAAGCGCAAAAGCGCCCGTTAATCACGATGGAAGACTATGAACGGATCCGCGACAACATGAAACTCCAGACCGCTGTCGCGGCCGAGGAAGACCGCAACCTCGAGATCCGCAGCGGCAACCTGACCATGGAAAATACCTCCATGATGG
The DNA here is from genome assembly GCA_035314425.1 of Candidatus Acidiferrum sp. GTDB lineage: Bacteria > Acidobacteriota > Terriglobia > Acidiferrales > UBA7541 > Acidiferrum. The sequence continues at coordinate 2,430 of DATFZN010000119.1, forward strand.
GTGCCACTCCGAACTTTGCCGATGTGCGGAACTTGAATGTGGCCCTCGGACGATTCATCACTCCAGCCGATGACGAGCACCGTTCTGAAGTTGTTTTCGTTGGGCCTGACATTGTGAAGAAATTCTTCCCCAATGTTGATCCCATTGGCAAAACGATTCGAGTCCAGACGCACACCTATGAGATCGTAGGCGTTGCCGAGGCTTTGGGCAGTGCGTTTGGCGAGTCTCAAGACAACTATATGATTATGCCCATCAATACCTACCGGAAGGGCTGGCACCGGCAAGAGGATTGGGTGGCGATTTTTGTTCAGGCGCCAAGTGCGGAACTGATGGAATCGAGCAAGGATGAAGCGCGAATGCTGTTCCGTGCGTGGCGCCATCTTCCCAACGACGATCCAGACAATTTTGCGATTCTTGGTTCAGATTCGATCATGGCGTTGTGGCATGACTTGACGGCAAATATTGCCAACGTGGCCATCGCGCTTGTGAGCGTGTTCCTCATCGTGGGTGGAATCGTCATTATGAATATCATGCTGGCGAGCGTAACGGAACGTACGCGGGAGATTGGTTTGCGTCGATCCTTAGGCGCCAGAAAGAAACACATCTTGCTGCAGTTTCTAACAGAGTCAGCAGTGCTTGCCGCGATTGGTGGCTTTATTGGGATTTTGGCGGCGTATTCGGTCGTTTTCTTTGTAAAGAATGTGTTCTCCTTCCCCATGGAAACTCCACTGGTTGCGGTAATTCTTTCCTTGTGCCTTTCGACGGCGGTCGGGCTGTTTTTTGGGATTTTTCCAGCGATGCGGGCGGCGAAACTGGACCCGATTGAAGCGCTGCGAGCAGACGGATAGGAATCTATGGCCCAAGCATACGGCGAGAATCTCAAGCAGGCCATGGACACACTCCGGACCCATAAATTGCGGAGCGCCTTAACGGTGTTTGGAGTGGTATTAGGCGTCAGCGTAATTATGCTGGTCGCGGCCTTGCTCACCGGTTTCGACCAGCAAATTCAAGAAAATATCAACCAGTTCGGGGCGGACACCGCTTTCATCACCAAATGGGATCAGGGAAGGCACGGTGGGCCACCTCCTCTTGAAGAACAGCAACGCAAGCCGCTCACTCTTGAGGACGCGGTTGCGCTCAAGGAAAAATGTCCCGCGGTAAAAGACGTAACCGTTTTCCTGCAGACAAATTGGAGCCACACCCACGCGGTAAGGACCAAGGCGGGAGAAGTTTCGGCGATTGATTTTCGGGGTGTTCAGCCGAATTTCGGAGAAGTCTATGCAAACGCCGCGACGCTGGAAGGCCGCTTCATCGGTGAAGGCGATGATCTCCACAAAGAGAAAGTTGTCTTGTTGGGACAGAACGTCGCGCCGGTGCTTTTTCCCGAGGGTCATCCCGTCGGCAAAGACGTACTGATTGATGGCGAAGATTTTCTGGTAATCGGCGTCGTCGAGAAGCCCAAGGGCGGATTTGG
>DATFZN010000120.1:0-6991 GCA_035314425.1 Candidatus Acidiferrum sp.
ATCCAAAGTGGACAGCGATGCTGGGCAAAGGCGGTGACATCGATCAAACAGTAAGAAGAGTCTACTCGGATCGAGGATCAATCCTGATGTGCGTTTTTTGCGAAATAGCTTCCTGGTTCGTCGGAGCTGTCGAAGTTTGGATCGCCCTTTGCGCATTAGGCATTCCTGGCGGATTCCCTCGAGCTATCGTTCTCGAGGGTGTTGCACAGGGCGTTCGCTCGGCAATGTTCTTCGTTCCGGGTGCGTTAGGAATCCAGGAGGGCGGGTACGTTGTCGTCGGCCGTTTGCTGGGAATCCCCGAAGAAATGGGCCTCGCCCTTGCCTTAATCCGGCGGATACGCGAACTCGCGTTCGGAATCCCGGGCCTGATCGCCTGGCAAATAATCGAGGGGAGCCGAGCCTGGAAGAACACCACCTCCCGTATTGCTAGTCAGGCCGACGCTGTCGTGGCGGAAACAATGGTAACAGAGCTCCCCTAGCAGTAGCGAACTGAAAACATAATCGGCTCGAACCAACAACATCCGTGGTTTTGAAACCGAATAAAGTGAGAATAACAGCCCTCTCAAAACCACGTTGCGTGAGAATGAAACCACATTATTTGAGAACAGTCCGAGTTGCCAAGCCACACCTCGCAATTGTATTTCGCGGTTTTGAGTTATGCGTGAGCGCATTTAAAAGCTACGCTTCAGTGCGGTATGACGCTCAAAACCCGAGGCTTAGAATCACGGAATGGATATGCCCAAGGCAGGAACTGAACCGCTCTCAGAACGTGTAGAACAGGCGCTCATTCCGCAAACCACCGTGTGGCTGATGGCAATCACGGTCGGCGTGATTGTCGCCAACATCTATTATGTGCAGCCGTTGCTGGCGGAGATTGCAAACAGCTTCGGCTTGTCAGTCACGCGAGCCGGCATCATTGCCATGCTGAGCCAAGCCGGAACGGCGCTTGGCATGTTTTTATTCGTGCCTCTGGGAGATAAATACGAGCGCCGCTCGCTGATTCTTCTTCTGGTGATCGGCGAGTTCGTATCGCTGTTGCTCATGGCGACCGCTCCGAACGCCCTCTGGCTCGGCTGCGCCGCCTTTGCCGTTGGCGTTTTTGCCGCCAACGTGCATGTCGTCGTTCCATTCGCCGCTCATCTCGCCGCTCCCCAACAACGTGGCCGTGTTGTGGGTACCGTCGTGGCCGGAATTCTTTTTGGCGTTTTACTCGCACGTACATTTAGCGGATCCATCGGGGCGCTGCTTGGATGGCGCGCTGTGTATGGCATCGCAGCGGGGGCCATGCTGATCCTCGCCGTGGTTGTCCGCAGAAAACTCCCCGTCAGCCGTCCCGAAGTGGTTCTTTCCTGGCCGGAACTTATGCGCTCGACGCTCCGGCTCTTCCGCCAGCACGCCGTCCTTCGCGAATCTGCGTTACTGGGCGCGATGTTCTTCTGCGCCTTCTCCGCCTTCTGGACCACGCTGGTCTTTTTTCTTGGCGGAACGCCTTACCATTTCGCTAGCGCCAGTGCCATTACTGGCTTCTTCGGCCTGGTCGGCGCCGTCGGGGCCGCGGGAGCGCCGACGTTCGGTCACCTTGCCGATAAACACGGCCCGCGTTTCACCATCCGGGTCGCGCTCTGGCTATCCCTGTTCTCATTCCTTTTCCTGGGCTTTGCGGGCAAGCACCTCGCCGGCCTAATTGTCGGAGTCATCCTGATGGATTTGGGCGTGCAGAGCGGGCACGTTTCCAACCAGACCCGCATCTACAGCATCGACCCAAGCGCCCGGAGTCGGCTCAACATGGTCTACATGTTCTGCTACTTCATCGGCGGCGCGCTCGGCTCCTACCTGGGCGCATGGTGCTGGCACGTTGCGGGCTGGTGGGGCGTTTGTGGCTTCGGGACAACGGCCCTCGTCCTCGCCATCGCCGCCGAATTCACCTACGGGCGCAGAGTGGTAGTACCCGGGGGCAAGCAAAAGTAACAGTGAGAAGTGAGAGGTCAGGAACGTGCACCCGCGCGATCCCGCATCGGTGACCTGCGCGTCCCGCCCCTGCATTGTTGGCGAGCGCCTCCTCCCTTTTGTGTCTTCTACTCTGAATTCTAAAATTCGCTGAGGGAAGTCGTGAGCTGCCTATACAAGCGACGCTGCGCCTGGACGATCACTTCCGCGCACAAACGCTCGAGGACCACGCACTTTGCGATCGCCGGCTTGATCGCTTGTTCAAAGACCGGTTTACATCCGCAATTTTTTCGCGAATCGTTTCTGATGCGAAACGAAGTTGCCCGAACCGTGGGATTAATCGTGCTAGGGTCGATCGCTTCTCTTGCCGCGTGCCAGAGCGGAGGAACAGCCAGCAAGACGGCAGAGATCACTGATCCAAACACCGTCTTCTCTAAGGGTGGTGCGCACACAAATTCCGCTACCGGAACCACTAGCGGTACTTCATCTCGCAGAGGAAGGGGCCTTTCCGGAGGAACTAATGCGTCCGGGCCCCCGCCTGAATATTGAAAAAATTGGCGATGGTGCAGTTTCGTTGTTGTGCGATAACAACGGGCGCGCGCACCTGCGCGCCAAACAGGAGGCGGAGACGGAAAGTTTAGGAACTCGCGGCAAGGACGTGGAAAGACTACCTGCAATCGACTTAATCAGACCGGAGAGCAAGCCGGTGGCCCCACCAGCACTTTGATTGACGGAAAGGCGGCTGTCATTGCTGCGTTTTCGATCGCTCCGCCGAGGCGTGCCCAGCGTTGCCAAGCTATGGATCGTCAAGAGACGACAACGAGCGTTCAAAATCACGGGTCTGACTTGGATCGTTGAACGTAGCTTTGCCTGGCTGGGGAGGTACCGTCGACTGAGCAAAGACTACGAGTATCGGGTGCAAACCTCAGAGACGATGATCGACCTTGCCTCAATCCGCCTTATGCTAAACCGAATCGCCCCTGCATGAGACTTTTCAAACACCCTCTAACCATGCGGTAAATGAACGACTCACTGCCACATTTGGTTTACGATCTTCCCATCGTAATGGTGGCGCTACTGGTGATCGGCGGAAGCTTGCTCGCCACTCTGCTACTGCTTCTGATCTTCCATCGTCTCTTGCCCGTAGACCTCAGAAGCGCGCACAACGATGTCGCGGGCTTCACGATCGCCATCGTCGGGGTAATTTACGCGGTTCTTCTCGCCTTCATTGCTGTATCTGCCTCGTGTGCTCGACGAGGAGTGGGAGAACACCTTCCGGCGCTGGTATCCGGATTTCCGCCCTCGAGCGCAAGCCAAGAAAGCGGCTTGCCCCCCCCGAGAATCTCCCGCTCTCTTATTTCAAAGAAAAGAGAATCCTGTCCCCGAAGGGCCAAGTCATGGCGTCTATTTTCGGAACGTGCCTCCGAGAGGCGGGCGCCGGAGTCTCGAACCGCTTTCCGTTCTTCGCCTGAAGTTACCGAACCGTTGCCGATATTCTCTCGGAGTGATATTCATTCGTCGCTCGAAAGCTCGTCGCAGCGAGTCGACCGAACCGAAGCCGGTTTCTCGCGCAATATTCTCAATCGACTCTTCCGATTCCTCCAGTCTTCTTCGAGCCGCTTCTACCCTTATTTGCTCCAGGAAAGCGGCAGGCGAAATCCCGGAATCGCGCCGGAACCGGCGTGAGAAATTGCGAAGGCTCATGGAACTGCGAGCTGCGAGGTCCTCGACCCCGCGAACCTTCTCCAGGTTGTTCGATACCCAAAGGTGCAGATCTTCGAAGGCGGAATTCGCGCTTTGCTGTTTCAGGAGGACGCTGAATTGACTTTGTCCGCCCGGTCTTCGGAGAAAGAGCACCAGCGCGCGAGCGATCTGGAGCGCTACATTTGGCCGAAAATCCTCTTCGACCATCGAGAGGGCGAGGTCCATTCCCGAGGTAACACCGGCAGAGGTCGAAACCTTTCCATCCCGAATGAAGATCGGCTCTGGATCAACCGTAAGTTTGGGATAGCGCTTGGCCAGCTGTTCGGCGAAATGCCAATGGGTCGTAACCCTTTTATCGTCCAGAATCCCGGCAGCAGCCAGCGCAAATGCCCCTGTGCATACGGATCCGATACGCCGGACTCTGGGAAACCATTCATTGACCCAGCGGCAAAGGGCCGGAGAAGGCTCCCATGGCGTCATCCCGCCGCAAAAAAGGAGTGTATCGACTTCCCCGCTCAACGAATAAAATGGGCCGTCTGTAAGAAGAACGAGACCCGATTTCGCCAAAATCCGGTCGTTTGAGTCCGGAGAGAGTAGTTGTAAAGAGTATCCCGGACATCTCCCAAAGCCAAGCTCCCGCAGCTTATTGGCTGCATGAGCAAAGACCTCGTACACGCCAGTTACATCGATTGCGACGGCGTCCGGCGCGCCTACCAGAACAATTCGCAGCGGCTTATTCGGCAACGGCCGCGGGGCTATTTTGTCATCTGCGAACCGCACGCCGACATTTACCGGATGCTTGCGGGATAAGTCAAGTGGAGCTGTTTGGGTTGACGATTCGCAAGCAGCCTCAGTGTCAGTGGCTGCGATCAGCGATCAGCATCCGGTAGTCAGCCGCCGCGTTTCCGGCGCCTCAATTCTGACTTCTGTGTACTTCATTCCTTCTGCTGAACTCTAGTGCGCTAGCAACTTTGTATTCTGCCCCCAAGACTGCCACTGTGTTTGTCCGATTCTGCAGTTTTTTTGGCCTGGTTTATTCTACAACCTGCTGCAAGCGTGGTTGAAGAAGCAAACGTTTGAGAAGCGTGTCTTAACGGGTCGCTGTTTAGCGGCATTCCTTTTCGTGGAGTTGAGAGGCGATGCGCGTTCCGCAACGTTCAACCATCCGCAATGCTTTGAATACAAGCGGACTCTCTTTCTCTTATGAAATTAGCAAATCAAACTGTGTTGGTGATCGGCGGCAGTTCCGGCATGGGCCTTGCCATAGCCCGTTTAGCTTTGAATGAAGGGGCCAAAATAATAATCAGCGCTCGGTCCAGGGAAAAATTGCAGCAGGCTGCCAAAAGTCTAGGCGGTTCCGTCCGCGCCATTCCCGTTGACACGACAGACGAGGAATCGATCAAAGCGCTCTTTACGGAGGCAGGCCCAATCAATCATCTATTGATTCCCGGCTCAGCTCTGAGACTCGGCAACTGGCGGGAGCAACCGGTTGCCGACATCCAGTTTTCCTTGCAGGGTAAATTTATCGGTCCCTTTCTTTGCGCGCGTTCTGCGCACTTTGGAACGGGTAGCTCGCTTACGTTCTGGTCGGGAATCATCAGCCGCAAGCCGGCAAGGAATGACGCTTTGCTTGCCGCCGTCAATGCTGCCGTCGAGGCAATGACACGCGCCCTTGCGAAAGATCTGGCTCCCGTGCGCGTCACCTGCATTTCCCCTGGGATGGTGGAAGGCACTGGCGCCTACGAAGCAATGCCGGAAGAATCCCGACGGCAGATGTACGAGGGGATCGCCGCGAGGCTGCCGGTTGGCAGAGTTGGAACCGCCGAAGATATCGCAACACTAGCGATAGAAGTTATTACCAACGGTTTTATCACCGGAACGGTGATCGATGTGGATGGCGGCGGAATGGTGGCTTGAAACAGATTTAGACAAAATGAAAACGAAGCGAATTGGAATCATTGGTACGGGTAACGTCGGCGGTGCTTTAGGGCTTGGTCTGGCCCGTGCCGGCTACCCCGTAATTTTCGGAGAACGAAAGTCGGGTCAGATAACGAAGCTGCTGGAAGCGGCTCCGGACGCGCGTTCCGTTCCGATCAGTGAACTTGCGGGCGAAAGCGATATTCTGATTCTGGCCACACCCTGGACGGCGGCCGAATCTGCTGTTCGCTCGGTTGGAGATGTTGAAGGGAAAGTGCTCATAGACGCGGTGAACCCGATTCTCATGGGAGGTCCCGAAGAACTTGGGAGAGGGCTCCTCATCGGTCATACCACGTCTGCCGCCGAAGAGGTTGCGAGCTGGGTCCCCGACGCCAGGGTTGTTAAATGTTTCAACACCTTGGGAGCGCAACATCTTGGGGACGGACGGCTCGGTCAGAATCGGATGCCGATGTTTCTCTGCGGTGATGATGCAGACGCGAAAGGTGTGGTAACTGCGATTGTGCGAGACCTTGGTTTTGAACCGGCAGATGCGGGTCCTCTTCGTATTGCCCGGTTGCTGGAACCGATGGCGATGCTGTGGATTCATCTCGCTTACGGAATGGCCTGGGGACCGGATTTCGCGTTTGGAATTTTCAGACCGTAGCCGGCAATAATCTCGCGTACATATGCTACAGACGCGGCCACCGGAACAAAACTACAATTTCGCGGGTTCGTTTTGTGGCGGTTTGCCAATGGGAAAATTGTTGAACGCTGGGCTACACTGACTCCGCCGGAGAAATTGGACTAGCCAAAGCTATTCCGAGCGTCGGCGGGCCGTCACCGTGTGGGTAGACCGTAAGCGTGAGAGCATCACACGGTTGATGTCAGCTGAAGAGATTGTGCTCGCCGAATCCTGAGTGCGCCTTTAATTCGACGAAAATTTAAGCATCCTGTCGGCACAGTGGGCAGCCGCCACGCTCGCTGTCGATGTTCTAGATGCGCGAGCTGCGGGCTTGGCCGGGAAAACAGATCGGGAGGTACGACGGTTTGCCATTGTGCGTTGGCATTAAAAGTTTGTGACAGAAAACGCTGTGTTGACTGAAGATTGAGGAATTCCAAGCACCAAATGCGGGTAGTTCTTGGAGGCACGATCCGGAAGAAGTTTGTGCATATGCACAAAACGCATTGGCGCGTTTCGGAAATCCGTGCGATGTTCCACTTGGAAGCTCAGGAATCACCCGGAGCCCTCACAACCAAAACAAAGAAGAGAAGTTAGGAAAAACATGAGTACTGAATCTACCAAAAAGGCAACCGCGGCAACGTCGGCAACCATTGACGAGGTCTTTCACGAGGCCATGCGCAGTTATGAGAAGGCCCTGAAGTCGGGCATTCAACTGCAGGAGGAATCAGTGAACCTCTGGAA
>DATFZN010000121.1:0-24720 GCA_035314425.1 Candidatus Acidiferrum sp.
AATCCTTCGCCAAGGAAATCGATAAGCTCACTTTCCCCGGCACCCAAGGCGGTCCTCTGGTTCACACCATCGCCGCCAAAGCCGTTTGCTTCAAGGAAGCGATGGAGCCATCGTTCCGCGAATACCAGAAGCAAGTCACGACAAACGCAAAAACTCTCGCCGACGCGATTTCCAGGGAAGGTTTCCGCATCGTTGCAGGCGGCACCGACAATCACGTTTTCCTCGTGGAAGTTCACTCTCGCGGCATCACCGGAAGCGACGCGGAGAAGGCGCTCGATCGCGCTGGCATTACCGTCAACAAAAACTCTATTCCGTTCGATCCGCTTCCTCCCATGAAGGGAGGCGGGATTCGTCTCGGGAGTCCCTCGGTCACGACACGCGGGATGAGAGAGGCGGAAATGGAAACTATTGCGAAGTGGGTCGCCGAGATCCTCCTTCACGTTGGCGACGCTTCGGTCGAGCAACGCATTCGCAAAGAAGTGGCCGACTTGGCCTCCCGCTTCCCCATCTACCAATCGCGCCTCCGCTCCGCGGCCGTCCCCGCTCGCGTCTAGTTCACCCGACACAATCGCTGCCCTCGCAGCTTTCTGTGGCACACTCTTGAAGTGCTCTTGCGTTTGCCTTTCTCGAGTAAGCGCGCGTCATTTACCGCAGCCGCGAGGGGCCATGCCAATTTGAAAACTGTCATTTCGATCACAGAAATCTCTCCTCGCCTGCGTCCTTTATATCTCTCTGCTTTCCTCTTATTCCTTGAGTCCACAACCACTCCCGTGATAAATGCTTCTCTAGACAGGGGATACTGGCGCAAGGTCAGGTGCCAAACAAAATGACTGCACGAAAAAATGAACTGCCCGATGTTGTCCATGCCACCGCCAACTTTGAAAAATGGGCCGGTCGCCACGTCAACCTCATTCGCTCCGATGTCGATTTGAAGCATGCCAACATGGCTAAGGACTCCTTTTCTTTTTTTCGTGCCACGTTCTATCGATTCGCCCAGTGGTGGCCTCTCGTCTGTCCTGAACTTTCCCGCGCAACACAAGTGCTGGCCGTCGGTGATCTGCACATCGATAATTTCGGAACCTGGCGCGACCTCGAGGGCCGCCTCATTTGGGGCGTCAATGATTTTGACGAAGCCTGGCCTGCCCCTTACGCCGTCGATCTGGTGCGCGTCCTCGCCAGCTCGTATCTTGCGATGGAAGAAGACCACCTATCGCTGACTCGCAAGGAGGCCTACCAGGCTCTAGAACAAGGCTATCGCGACTCAATCGCCAAAGGCGGCAACCCGTTTGTCTTGGCCGAACATCATCGCTGGCTTCGCCTTCTTGCCCTAAATAAGCTTCGCGATCCCGTTGCCTTTTGGGAAAAAATCAAATCATGTCCCAAATACAAAGGGAAATTACCCGTCGAAGTCTTGAAAACAATTCGGCAATCGATGCCATTTCGCGCCGAAAAATTTACATTTAGATCCCGCATCGCAGGGCTCGGAAGCCTTGGCCATCCACGCGTCCTCGCTATAGTCACTCTTCACAATGCTCATATTATTCGCGAAGCCAAACAACTCACTCCCTCCGCTTGGATCTGGGCGAAAAAACTAAAGACCAGCGAGGTGCTCTCGCACAAGCTGGTCAACACGGCCATTCGCATTCGCGATCCCCACGTCCATTTCATGGACCACTGGCTTGTGCGCAGACTCGCGCCCGATTGCAGCCACATCGAAATCAGTACACTCCCTAAAGGGCGGGACGAAGAGCGCTTGCTCTATTGCATGGGCTGGGAAACAGCCAATATTCATCTCGGCAGCTTCAGCGCTATTCCCGCGCTCAAGCACGATCTCGCCAGGCGCAAAAATCGTTGGCTCCACAAAGCCGCCAAAGCGATGCTGGAAGTTACTCTCGACGACTGGAAATTCTGGCGGCGAGAATACCAGCGATCCGCAAGAAAGACTTAGTTTGCTGAACAAATCCACCACTGGTGGCGCCGAACCCTCTGCGCTTTCATCCTGAGATTTGTCGGTGCTGGAAGCCCAAAACGATTGTCATCCTGAAACCACGTCTTTTTCGGGCTCAAAGGACTTCCGCTGCTCCCCATCTCCGAACTCTGATCCCCGCCTGCGAATTCCCCGAGACACGTCACACCTTAGAACCCTCAGCCCTTGCACCACGACTGTCCCACGGGTCAGTAGATTCCATCCACATAACTACGTAGCGTAGGCAGGACCGGGAAATGAGCACTCCAGCGGCAATTTCGCTTCACTCTTGCGCCATCCGGGATGCGCTGTTTTTACATCCAGCCTCGAGTACGCATTCCATCGCGGAGAGTGGAATCGAATCTGGCCGGTTTCTCGCTCACACTCGTTGCCAGCCTTTCGGTGGAGTCCTCGTCTACGGTAAACACAATTGAGGTGGGATCATGATGGATACCGAAGCCTTTCGTGAGTTCAAAACTGGTCTGACCTATCTGCGTGATAATTCCGCGACTCGCGCCTTGCAGCACATCGCACGCGCTGCCGAGCTTGAGCGCAACAACCCGTATTACATGTCTTATCTTGGCGTTGCCCTTGCCCGCACCGAACAGAAGTGGGCCGAAGCCGAGCGCATGTGCGACACCGCTGTTCGCATGAAGCGCAATCAGGCCCAGCTCTATCTCAACCTTGCGGAAGTTTACCTCTCTGCCGGACGGAAAGAGGATGCCCGCGAAGCCCTCTTCGCGGGGATGAAATATGCGCGCCGCGACATTCGCTTGAACATCGCGATGGCGAAACTCACGCCTCGCCGCTCGCCGGTTTTTACCTTCCTGGAGCGCAAACATCCGTTGAATCGGCATTTTGGATTACTACGCCACAAAACGCTGGTGGCTTTAGGCAAAGAGTAATTTTCGATTTTCCCCAAACACGCCAAACGCAAAAAGGGCGGTTGGTTTTCCTCCAACCGCCTTTTTTGTTTCTGATTATTTTTGCACCGCAGCGAACAGGACTTTACTTGCGCTGCGAATAATTGCCGAAAGAGTAGCCGCCTTGAAATCCCATTTCCATCAAAATTTTAAATCCCACGCCAAACATGCCGTTCGGCAAGGCATCACGCCGTACCACTTCCGCAAGATACTCACGGTGCATGGCCGCTGGTTCCTTGGTGTAAGGCATGGTCACAAACAACCGCATGCCGATTGCGTATGCAGGCTCACTCGATTGAAAATAGACGCCGGTGCGCGAAACACTCAAAGAACCACGAATATCATCGAAGTGGTCCTTCTCCGGATCGGAAGGACGGATGCGCATGAGTTGGTTGATCTTGCAGCGGCGACTGCTGCGCCGTTCCGATTGCGTTGTGCGTGAGGTTGCCATTCCTACTATTCCTTGTTGTGGACGCTTCAACATTACATCGATCGGAGACGCCATAAGCTTAACCTCTTCCGGAAAAAAACTCTTTGCCGATAGGAAGATGGTAAGGCGTCTCAAAATGAAAACCCATAGCGTGTCCGTACTCGCCCAAGAGTAGGTCGCCCCAATCGAATGGTAGTACGGAAGTACTATCCCCGCAAATCGTCCCTGAGGAAATGTGACGATCCCTGACTGGAGCGCGTGACTTACCGGGCGTTCCTGTGCGATTCTCTACGCTTAGCTCGACCGCACGAAGGGACCCATGCTCAAGAAATTCAAGGATTTGACGGAACGTGAAATCCTGGCCATCGCGATTGCCAACGAAGAGGAAGATGGCCGCATCTATGGCGAATTCGCAGACGGCTTGCGCGAATCCTATCCCGCCACGGCAGACATGTTTGAAGAGATGCGCGTCGAAGAGGCCGGCCATCGCGATCGCCTCCTGGCCCTCTTCCGTACGCGCTTTGGCGAGCAGATCCCTCCAATTCGCCGCGAAGATGTCCGCGGTTTCTTGAAGCGACGCCCTGTTTGGATGATGCGCCCTCTAGGCGTAAAAGTGGCTCGCCGCCAGGCAGAAATTATGGAAATGGAAGCCAGCCGCTTCTACAGTCGCGCTGCTGGAAAAGCCTCCGACGTCGCCACGCGCGAACTGCTGAACACCCTGGCCGACGAAGAACGCAAACACACACAAGCTGCCGGACAATTTGAGGAAAAGCATCTCACCGAGCAGGCCAAAGATCTGGAGAAGCATTCGCGCGATCGGTTGTTCATGCTGCAGTACGTGCAGCCTGGGTTGGCGGGATTGATGGACGGCTCGGTCTCAACGCTTGCGCCCATTTTTGCCGCTGCCTTCGCAACGCACAAAAGCTGGGACGCCTTCCTGGTCGGCATGGCCGCCAGCATTGGTGCAGGTATCTCGATGGGCTTTGCCGAATCGCTGTCCGATGATGGCTCGCTCACCGGACGCGGCTCGCCCTGGATTCGCGGCACCGTCACTGGCCTGATGACCACGGCAGGCGGCCTAGGACACACGCTGCCCTTCTTGATTCAAGAATTCCACATCGCACTTGGCGTTGCTATTCTTGTCGTTGCTGTGGAACTTGGCATCATCGCCTGGATCCGCGCCCGCTACATGGACACGCCCTTCCTGCAAGCCGCATTCCAAGTCATCGTCGGCGGCATCCTCGTCTTCCTTACCGGCTGGCTCATCGGCAGCTCCTAGCCGGTCTGGATCATCAACCTCCCGATTGGCGCCACGCTTCTTTCTTTCGAAGGGTGAGAATTTCCATAGCATCGCCTTGGTCAGATGCCCCATTTGCCGATTCTGGCCGCTGCTCATGTGGCGCTGGCCCTTGGTCGCGTGATGTCGCCCTCGCCTGCACCAATGGCGCTTGGCGTATCGTTTTATGTCCACATTGATCTTGGGTTGAGTTCCCGCCCTCGGGTGGATTGCGCGAAGAACCAGCGAAAGAGCGTCGTGGCGGCAAGCGCCCCGAGAAATTGCGCAAGAATGAAGGGAAGCGTGTCGACGGGACGGATGCCGGCAAACGTGTCAGTGAAGCAGCGGGCAATCGTGACGGCGGGATTTGCGAACGAAGTGGAGGACGTAAACCAGTACGCTGCAGTGATATATGCGCCAACGGCGAAGGCGACCACAGAGGGATTCGGCTTCTGAAAGGGAACGACAGGGGCACCAGCGACAGGCGGAGCGCTGCCATGAGCGCGCAAACGGGTGCATCCAAAGATGATAGCGAGCAGACCAAACGTCGCGACGAACTCCCCGAACACTTGCGCAGGACCGCTGCGAACATGTCTCGAATAGGCGATGAGTGGCAGACCAAACATTAAGTGAGCGATCAATGCGCCCGAAATGCCACCCGAGATCTGGGCAACCATATAGTGCGGAGTCTCTTTCCAAGGCAAGCCGCACTGAAGCGCATCCATCAACGTGACGGCCGGATTGAAATGTGCGCCGGAAATCGGAATGAAAGCCAGAATCAGTGCAACCAGCGCAGCGCCAGTCGCAATCGTATTTGCCAGCAGTGCGAGAGCCACGTTTCCGCCGGCAAGTCGTTCGGCCATGATGCCGGAACCGACCACCGCCATAACCAGGAAAGCGGTGCCAAGAAATTCAGCCGTTGTCCGACGAGAAAGAGAGAGTCTCATCGGCGGCCGATGTGATCCATTTCTTTTTGCGTGGCGAGCTGATCGAGACTCGCCAACGGTAGGGCGAGGAACAGATCGATGCGGCGCTCGAGATCAACATAGGCGGTGTTGAACGCACGGGCGATCTCTTCAGGAGAACCAGTGACAGCCGCGGGATCGGGAATGTCCCAGTGCGCTGCCACGGGGTGCCCTAGCCACACCGGACAGAGTTCGTTGGCGGCGTTATGGCAGACCGTAATGATAAAATCAAACTTGGGCGAATCCGGCTTCGCGAACTCGTCCCAGGATTTGCTGTGAAACGCGAACGTGGGCAACCCTGCCAATTCCAATTGATGGAGCGCGCCAGGATGCACCGCTCCTCTAGGATGGCTGCCTGCGCTGTAGGCGGTGAACGTTGGAAATCCCTTTTTGTTCAGAATGGCTTCGGCCATGATCGAACGCGCAGAATTTCCGGTGCAGAGGAACAGGACGTTGTAGTGTTTTTGCATGGGCGTTATTCCTTTCTAGTTGCGCCGGCTCGGTCCACTGTTGTCTTTCGAAGCAGGCTTGGTCGCACGGATGAACGCGCTTAGAAATTTTCCGTCCACTTGCGGAGCGAGTTTATCTACGTCCCAGCCCTGTCCGGTCAAAAATTCCCGTGCATCTTCAGCACGATACACGCGGGTAGGCTCAACTTCGACTTGATCAAAACCGGCAGCGGTGAGCTTGCTGCGATACTCGTTTTCACTGAGCGCACCCGCTATGCAACCTACCCAGAGCAAAATACTCTTGCGAATTTCCGTTAGGATTTCACCGCGCGTGACCACATCGGAAACAGCAAAGCGCCCGCCGGGCTTCAGCACGCGAAATATTTCGCGGAAAACTTTATCCTTGTCCGCGGAAAGATTGATGACGCAATTGGAAATCACTACGTCGACGGAATGATCTGGCAGCGGAATATTTTCGATTTCGCCTTTAAGGAATTCCACATTGCTGATACCGGACTTCTTTTTGTTCTCGTTAGCGAGCGCCAACATCTCGTCGATCATATCGAGGCCGTACGCTTTTCCGGCCGGTCCTACACGCTTCGCGGAGAGCAGCACATCAATTCCTCCGCCCGATCCGATATCGAGCACCACCTCGCCGGGAGCGAGTTTCGCCAGCGCCGTCGGATTGCCGCAGCCGAGTGAAGCAAGCAGCGCTTCGGCGGGAACTTCGCCGGTTTGCGAGGCGTCGTAAAGATTGGAAGTAATTGGATCGGACCCGCAACTGCCGGCAGCCGTTGCTCCACAGCAAGCGCTTCGACCAGTGCCCACGCGCAGAGCCGCTTCGCGATATCTTTCCTTCACGGCATCCTTGATGTTTAGGTTGTCCATCGGTGGCTCCTGTCATTTGCAAATCGTAAAAATATTCTTGGAATCGACAGCTTTGTTCCGCGTACAGCATTCCGCATAGAGAAATTGCAGCAATTCGCGCAGCGCCTCGGTGTTTGCTTTATAGCGCAGAAAAGTGCTCTCGCGCTGAACAAGGACGAGGTCTTCGTTCCTCAGCTTGTCGAGATGATGAGACAGCGTGGAATTGGGAATGTCGAGTTCTTGTTGAATGTCGCCGACGACCAGTCCGTCGGGATACGCGGAGAGCAACGCCCGCATGATTTCGAGCCGCGGCTCAGTCCCCATAGCGGAAAACATATCGGCAAACTTGGCGATGTTTTGGGTCGCTTTGACGGTTGGCATATTTCGATAATTGCAGAAATATGGTATCGTGTCAAGCCTCGAGGCTACTTCCTCACTGTCTTGCCTCGGTGCCGCAGGGCATGGCTGTTCCGCTCCGAAATGGATTCGGGCAGGTTGTGGCCGGCGGAGATCGCCGGCTCAGTCGGAATGGGCGGGCGACGGAGTCGCTTGAGGATGACGGCGGAAGACCCGGCGCAGGAAGGACTGCAGGCGGTCCATGTAGATGTAGACGACCGGCGTAGTGTAGAGCGTGAGGATCTGGCTGAGGATGAGTCCGCCGACGATGGTAATACCGAGAGGTCGGCGGATTTCCGACCCGACGCCTTGACCAAGAGCGAGAGGAAGGGCGCCGAACATCGCGGCCATGGTCGTCATAATAATCGGGCGGAAACGCAACAAGCACGCTTTGTAGATAGCTTCCTCGGGCGTTTTCTCTTCTTCCCTTTCCGTTTGCACGGCGAAATCGATCATGAGGATGGCGTTTTTCTTCACAATGCCAATGAGCAGGATGATGCCGATTAATCCTATGATACTGAGATCCATCTTCATCAGTTGCAGTGCTAAAAGAGCCCCGATGCCTGCAGAAGGAATCGTCGACAGAATGGTGATGGGGTGAATGTAGCTCTCATAAAGAATGCCGAGCACAATGTAAACGGCAGCAAGCGCTGTGAGAATGAGGACGGGCTGATTGGAGAGCGAATCCTGGAACGCTTGCGCGGTGCCCTGGAACGTAGCATGGACGCTATTCGGAACGCCTAGCTGTTGGCGAGCTTCCTCAATGTGCTGAACGGCTGGACCGAGAGAAGCGCCGATTGCGAGATTGAAGGAAAGCGTGATCGACGGAAAAATTCCTTGGTGGTTGACGGAAAGCGAGGTGTTGGACGGCTCGTAATGCGCAAACGCGCTCAGGGGAACGAGCTTCCCGGTGTTGGAAGGAACGTAAATAAGATTCAGCGCGGTGGGATCGTCTTGAAATTCGGGGGCAACTTCGAGCACGACGTGATATTGGTTGAGACCTTTGTAAATGTTGGAGACCTGGCGCTGGCCGAAAGCATCATCCAAAGCGTTGTCGATGTCCTGCGCGGAAATGCCGAGACGGCCTGCGGTGTCACGATCAACAGCCAGATAGGATTGCAAGCCCTTGTTCTGCTGATCGGAATTGACGTCTCTCAATTCAGGGATTTGTTTCAGGCGTTCCATGACAATCGGCGCCCAATGATAAAGATCATCGAGATTGTCAGCTTGCAATGTGTATTGATATTGCGCTGCGCCAAAACGGCCACCGATGGTAACGTCCTGCACGGATTGCAGAAACATGGAAGCACCGGGAATGCCTGCAGTTTTGCTGCGGAGTCTCGCAATGACCATGTCGGAGCTGATCTTGCGTTCCTCCAGCGGTTTTAATTGCGCAAACAAGCGCGCGATGCTGGTGCCGTTACCGCCTCCGGTGAACGAAGTGACGGTATCAATGGCCGGGTCGGCACGAACAATCTCCGTGAAGGCCCGCATTTTCCGAGACATTTCGACGAAGGAAGTGTCCTGGTCGGCTTGAATAAAACCGTTGATGCGGCCCGTGTCCTGCTGCGGAAAGAAGCCTTTGTTCACCGTGCGGAACATCTGTACGCTGATAAACGCCGTAAGAATAGTGAGCGCGAGAACGATGGGTTGATGATGGAGAACCCATTTGAGAGTGCGATCGTAACCGCGCAGCATGCGATTGAAAGCGCCTTCCGACAGGCGATAAAAAAAACCATGCTTTTTCTGGTGATCATGCTTGAGGAAGCGCGCGCAGAGCATCGGCGTGGTCGTGAGCGAAACGAACAGCGAAACGATAATCGCCACGCTGAGCACCACCGCAAATTCCCGGAAAAGCCTGCCGACGATACCTCCCATCATCAGAATGGGTATGAATACGGCGATGAGCGAAAGGCTCATGGAAAGAACTGTGAAACCAATTTCGCTGGAACCTTTCATGGTGGCATGCATAGCAGGGAGGCCATTTTCCATGTGGCGAGCTATGTTTTCGATGACGACAATGGCGTCATCCACGACGAATCCTGTGGAAATGGTCAACGCCATCAGTGAAAGATTATCGAGCGAATAACCGCAGAGATACATCACGCCAAAGGTGCCAACAAGAGAAAGCGGAACGGCAACGCTGGGGATAACCGTCGCGCGATAATTCCGCAGAAACGCGAACACCACAAAAATAACGAGAATGATGGAGATCATCATGGAGCGCTCAACTTCATGAACCGAAGCGCGAATCACCAGGGTGCGATCGATAATTACGTTGACGTTGAGCGCGGGAGAAATCGAAGCGCGAAGCCAGGGGAGAGTGTCCTTCACCGCGTCGGCAGTCTCAATCATGTTGGCGCCGGGTTGACGGAAAATACCGAGGATAACACCGGGCTTGGCATTGGTGATTCCGAGGTTGCGAATGTCCTCAACGGAATCGACAACTTTGGCGATATCGACGAGTCGAGTCACGCCACCGGTATGGCCGCCGATGATGAGTGGCTCGTATTCGTAGGCTTTAAAGAGTTGGTCGGTATCGGAAACCGCCCAGGTTCTATCACTGCTCGAAATGGAACCTTTCGCCTGGTTGGAATTGGCGTTTTGCAGAGCTTTTCGCACTGTTTCGAGGCTAATACCATAACTGTTCAACAGTTGCGGATTAGCTTCGACACGGACCGCGGGACTCGAGGAGCCCCAAACGAAAACCTGGCCAACGCCTTTCACTTGTGCAATTTTCTGGGCAAGGATGGAGTTGGCGGCGTCGTAAATCTGGCCGATGGGAATGGTATCGGAAGTAACGGAAAGCAGAATGACCGGTGAGTCGGCTGAGTTTACTTTTCGATATGCTGGCTGACTAGGTAAATCGGCGGGAAGCTGGCTTCGAGCGGCGTTGATGGCGGCTTCGACATCGCGCGCTGCGGCGTTGATATCTCGAGTGAGATCGAACTGCAGGGTGATACCGGTATTGCCGAGGGTGGAAGAAGAGGTCATCTGCGTGACGCCTGCGATCCGGCCGAACTGGCGCTCGAGTGGAGTGGCTACCGAAGAAGCCATGGTTTCGGGACTTGCTCCGGGAAGGGATGCGCCGACGCCGATGGTGGGAAGATCGACTTGTGGAAGCGGCGCAACGGGAAGGAAGCGGAACGCAATCACGCCAGAAAGAAAAATCGCCAGTGTCACCAGTGACGTGGCGACGGGACGTTTGATGAAAGGGGCGGAGAAGTTGGACTGGAAGTTCATTGCTAATCTCCAGTCGCGGGCTCTTCCACGGAAGAGATACCAAGGTGCAGTCGGGTTGCGAGCCAATCAAACGCCAGGTAAACAACGGGCGTGGTATAGAGAGTCAGCAATTGGCTGAGGATAAGGCCACCAACGATGGTGATACCAAGAGGTCGGCGAAGCTCCGAGCCAACGCCTTGCCCAAGCGCGAGAGGCAAGCCGCCGAGCAGCGCGGCCATGGTGGTCATCATGATGGGACGGAAGCGGAGGAGACACGCCTCGTAGATCGCTTCAAGGGGAGGTTTGCCATGATTGCGCTCCGCTTCCAGGGCGAAATCGATCATCATGATGGCATTTTTCTTGACGATACCGATCAGCAGGATGATGCCGATGAGAGCGATGATGCTGAATTCCGTCCTACAGAGCAGCAACGCAAGAATCGCGCCAACGCCTGCAGAAGGCAGTGTGGAAAGAATGGTGATGGGATGAATATAGCTTTCGTAAAGAACGCCAAGAACGATATAGACGGTGACAAGGGCGGCCAGAATGAGCAGTGGTTCGTTGGCCAGCGAACGCAAAAAGGCAGCAGCAGTCCCCTGGAACGTGGCAAGGACGCTTTGCGGCATGCCAATCTCGTTGCGCGCCTGCTCGATTACCTTGGTAGCATCGCCGAGAGAAGAACCAGGAGCCAGGTTGAAGGAAATGGTTACCACCGGAAATTGGCCCTGGTGATTGATGGCGAGCGAAGTGGCGCTCGGCTCAAAGCGAGTGAACGCACTGAGAGGAACCTGCTGGCCAGTTGAAGAGTGAACGTAAATGTTTTTGAGCGCGTCGGGATTCTGCTGGAAGTTAGGCTGAACTTCCATGACCACGTGATACTGATTGAGTTGAGTGAAGATGGTCGAGACCTGGCGCTGGCCAAACGCGTCGTAAAGCGTGTTGTCGATATCCGCAGGCAGAATGCCGAGGCGTGAAGCTGTGTCACGATCTATGGTGAGCGTGGCAAGTAGCCCGTCATCGAGTTGATCCGTGGCCACGTCGCGAAGTTGCGGAAGCGTTTTCAATTTTGCGACAAAACGCGGCGTCCAGTAAGCGAGTTCTTTGGGGTCGACATCTTCCAGCGAATATTGAAATTGCGTCCGTGAAACGCGGTCCTCAACGGTGAGATCCTGAACCGGTTGCAGGTAAAGCTCGATGCCATCGAGCTTGGCGACTTCCGGTTGCAGGCGACGAATCACGTCCGAGGCGCTAATCTTACGCTGTTCGAGGGGCTTGAGATTGATCTGAATGCGGCCGCTGTTCTGCGTGGTGTTGGTGCCATCAATGCCGATGAAGGAAGAAAGGCTTTCCACCGCTGGATCGCGGAGGATAACGTCTGCAAGTTGTTGCTGGCGTGTGGACATAGCAGCAAACGAAATATTTTGCGGTGCTTGCGAAACGCCGAGAATTACGCCCGTATCCTGAACAGGAAAAAATCCTTTGGGAACATAAATATAAAGCAGGATAGTGCCAAGCAGAGTAGCAATGGTGACAAGCAATGTAGTGGTACGAAATCGAAGAACGAACCTGAGCGTGCGCCCGTAGAATTCGATGACATCGTTAAAAACCTTTTCAGACTTGCGATAAAACCAGGTCTGCTGGCTCTCCGGCTGATGGCGCAGAAGCTTGGCCGACATCATCGGCGTAAGAGTCAACGATACCACCGCTGAAACGAGAATGGTGACCGCCAGAGTAACAGCGAATTCGCGGAAGAGCCGGCCAACAATGTCTCCCATGAACAGAAGAGGAATAAGAACAGCAATGAGGGAGACAGTGAGTGAAACAATGGTGAAACCAATTTGTTCCGAGCCACGCAGGGCCGCCTGCAGAGGCGAATCGCCGTCTTCAATGTAGCGGCTGATGTTTTCGATCATGACAATGGCATCGTCGACGACGAATCCGGTCGAAATGGTAAGAGCCATGAGCGAAAGGTTGTTCAATGAATAGCCAAGCAGATACATCACGGCAAAGGTGCCCACGATAGAGAGCGGCACAGCGACGCTGGGAATGATGGTCGCGCGTAGACTGCGCAGGAAAAGGAAAATCACCATGACGACTAGAGCGATGGTGAGGAGCAGGGTGTACTGTACGTCGGCAACGGATGCACGAATGGTCGTGGTACGGTCGGTGAGAATGTTGACATGAATCGAAGCGGGCAACGCCGCTTGCAGTTGGGGTAATATTTTCTTGACGCGATCTACCACGCTGATGATGTTGGCCCCGGGTTGTCGTTGAATATTCAGGATGACCGCGGGCTGGCGGTTGGCCCATGCAGCCTGGCGAACATTTTCCGCCCCGTCGATGGCAGTCGCCACGTCCGACAAGCGAACCGGGGCGCCATTGCGGTACGCGATGATCACGCTGCGATAGCCCTCGCTGGTGAGCAATTGGTCATTGGCGCCAATCGTGAATGCCTGATGCTGGCCGTCAAATGTGCCCTTGGCCTGATCGACGTTGGCGTTGCCGAGAGCGGTACGCAGATCTTCGAGGCTCAATCCGTAAGAGGCTAGCGCAGTAGGATTGGCTTGCACACGAACGGCTGGCCGTTGACCGCCGCTGATGCTGACGAGTCCCACGCCCGAAAGCTGCGAAATTTTTTGCGCAAGCGTCGTGTCCGCGAGATCTTCGACTTTCGAAAGCGGAAGCGTGGGCGAGGTCAGAGCAAGCGTCAAGATTGGCGAATCTGCGGGATTGATCTTGCTGTAGATCGGCGGATTAGGCAGATCTTTGGGCAGAAGATTGGAAGCAGCATTGATCTGGGCCTGAACTTCCTGTTCGGCGATATCGATGTTGAGCTCGAGATTAAATTGCAGAGTGATGAGCGAACTTCCAAAGGAGCTGGTGGAAGTCATCTGCAACAACCCCGGGATTTGACCAAAGTCACGCTCCAGCGGAGCGGTAACCGAAGAGGCCATGACGTCGGGACTGGCGCCGGGATAAAACGTCTGCACCAGAATCGTGGGGTAATCGACTTGAGGCAAAGCGGAAACAGGCAACTGGCGATAGGCCACGTAGCCCACCAGTAGGACGCCAACCATCAAGAGCGTGGTGGCGACCGGCCGCAAAATAAACGGCCGAGAGGGATTCATCGCGCAGGGCCTCCACCAGAAGGCGCGGCAAATGGCGAATTCATGGAGTTGTTAAGGGAACTTGCTTTGGGAGCGTGTGTCGAAGCCGGGGCTTGACGGGGATCAACCTTACTGCCGTCCTGCAATTTGTCCTGACCATCGGTGACCACCACTTCGCCATTGTTGAGGCCAGCGGAAATCCCAGTCATATTTCCGTTCGTATCCGCGAGTGTGACTGGCCGGATTTTCACGGTGCCATCAGAAACCGAAAAAACATAAATGCCCTGCGAACCACGCAGGATCGCCGTGGTCGGAACGAGGATGACATCCTTTAGCGTGTTAACCAGCAAATGCACGTTCACGAATTGATTCGGGAACAATGCGTTATCTTCATTGCTGAAGACCGCTTTTAATTTATAAGTGCCGGTGGTTGGATCAATCTGATTGTCGATGGTGAGAAGCTTTCCGGAAGTGATTTTGGAACTGTTGTCACGATCGAAAGCTTCGACAGTGAGTTGCTGGCCGGCACGAAGTTTCTTGTAAACGACCGGGAGTTGATCCTGCGGAAGGCTGAAAAGCACGGCGATAGGTTGCAGTTGCGTGATGACCAGAAGGCCGTTGGTGTCCGTGGCGTGAACCATATTCCCCGCATCCACAAGGCGAAGACCCACGCGACCGCTTATGGGCGCGGTGATGCGGCAATAGACGATATTGAGCTTGGCATTGTCGATGGTAGCTTTATCCGTTTGAATAGCGCCATCGAACTGGCCAACGGAGGCTTGCTGCGTATCCAGTTGCTGCTTCGGGATGACGCCTTCTTTATAGAGAAGTTTGTAGCGCTCGAGGTTGACCATCGCATCCTGTTGCTGAGCAACGTCGCGTGCAAGTTGGCCTTGCGCTTGTTCTAGCTGGACCTGGTACGGGCGTGGATCAATTTCCGCGAGTACGTCGCCTTCTTTTACGAGTTGCCCTTCCTTGAAAGCAACGCTTATAAGCTGGCCGTCTATGCGAGACCGGACGGTAACCGTATTGAAGGCGTTGACCGTGCCGAGACCATTGTAGAAAACGGGGAGATCGCCTTTAGTGGCCGTGGCCACGACAACAGGAATGGTCAGTGAACCCGGCATTCCCACCCCGCCAGGGACTGCGGCACCCGCCCCGCTCGTCGCCGACCCGGCAGCAGCAGCGTGGCTGCGGTAGAGCCAGATGCCTCCCACAAGTACGGCGGCTGCGATCAGCCAAACCCACCAGCGATTTGAGGATGTGGCGGACGCGGAGGGAGCAGAAGAAGAGGGGGGGCGCGTTTGTCGCGCGTCAACCGTATCGTATGGTGCCATTTCCCAGAAACTCCTAGTAAACCAGAAATTCGATCAAGATTCCGTACGACCTGGGCGCGAGAAAAATGCCGTCAGACGGGGGGAACAAACAGTCCTAGTGTACCCCCAAAATGCTCGCATGGTTCGACAGTATGTAGGACGCAAGCGCAGGAAGATTGGTTACCGTTCGGCAACCGCTCCGAGGTCAGCTGGGAATCAAGCGAAACACGGTGCGGAAAGGGGGCGCTCATCGTACACTAACGCCTGTTCCCGATGCCGGTGAGGGAAAGAAGCCCGTAAAATCGAGAGCGAGGAGAGCCAGGATGGTAAAGGGGATTGTGTTGGGAGTTTTGTTGGGTGTCGTATGTATATTTTTAGGAGCGTATCTCTATTTCTCGACGGGACAGGCGCCGGTAGCTGTGACTTCACCCGAAATGCCCTTTGAATCGAAACTTGCTAGGATGGCGCAGCACGCCTACATGGCGAAGAAGCCCCACCTGAATCCTGCGGTAGCTGAGGATGAGGCAAATTTCCTGCAAGGAGCAAAAGTGTATAAGGAAAATTGCGCGGTGTGCCATGGATTGCCTGGAGAACCGAAAACGGCGATTGCAAATGGAATGTTTCCGAAGCCGCCACAATTGTTTCGTGGAGTTGGGGTGACCGATGACGAAGCGTGGGAAACCTATTGGAAAGTCTCGGATGGAATTCGCATGACCGGGATGCCCGGATTTAGAGACGCGTTGGGCGAAACGAAAATGTGGCAGGTCAGCGTGTTGCTTAAGAATGCCGACAAGATACCACCCTCGGTAAAGGCGGAGTTGAGTGCTCCTGCGGCAACGCCCCTGGCGCCTCTAACAAACGCACCAACGGGTAAGACAGAAGAGATGGACCACGAGCATATCCATTGAGCTGCGCGCGGCCAGGGGTTTGCAACCGGCTTGAACTGCCGGGAGAAGGAGGGGGCTTCTTTTCAGCGAGAGCGGATACCGCTGATCGCCCCTTCTTCATCGCGCGGGGATGCTCCGCTACCTCTCCTCTCTGATCCTACGCACTCCTTTGCCTTTCTGCGCTTCCCTTTTCCTTAAACGCTTGCTTCGCGCCCCCTCTTGCTAAAGAATGCTGCTTCATTCGCGAGATATCCGAGGAATCGTCATGAGAAAATATTCGTTACCGTCCTTCCCTGTTCTCTTTTTTCTTGCCTCCTTCGCCAATTTGTCGATTGCTCAGTCATCCGATTGGCTCTCTACACTCTCCCAGCCTCATAACTACGTCCAGAAGCGCGCGTCCAGCTTCGACCGTTCCGGCGGCAACGCGGACTTCCGTGTAATCCCGCCGGGAGAAACGCTGACTGTTCTAGACGAATCTGGCCCCGCCAACATCACCCACATCTGGTTCACGCTTGCTGATGACGAACCACATCATCTGAAGAAAATCGTTCTACGCATCTTTTGGGACGAAGAACCCACGCCGAGTGTCGAAACGCCTTTGGGTGATTTTTTCGGCCTGGGGCTTGGCGAATACTTCACGTTTCAGTCAGCGCTGCTGGCTGTTGCTCCCAATCGTGCCCTCAATTCATTTTTCCCCATGCCGTTTCAAAAGCATGCGCGCATCACCATCACCAACAGTGGGAACTCGAAAGTGGACGCGTTCTATTTCAACATTGATTACCAACTGCTGGACAAGCCGCTGCCGCCCGGCACCCTCTATTTCCACGCGCAATATCGCCAGGCGACTCCGGCGAAAGGTCTCACTTCCCCCTGGATCGACAATGGCGATCCAGCTATGAACGATATAAAGAATCTGCGAGGCGAAGGCAATTATGTTTGGATGGAGACCACAGGGCGCGGCCAGTACATGGGTGTAACCATGTCCATATTGCAGAATCAGGATTTCTGGTGGGGTGAAGGCGACGATATGTTTTTCATCGACGGCGCCACTGAGCCATCGATCAGCGGAACCGGCTCTGAAGACTATTTCCTCGGCGCTTACGGTTTCGGTGGCTCTCCATTTTCTTATGCACTATTCGGCGCTCCTGTCGTCGGCCAAGAGCTGGCCGGGAGCCGCACCTCTGTGTACCGTTTTCATCTCGATTCGCCCATTCCCTTTACCAAGTCTTTCAAAGCCACCATCGAGCACGGCCACGCGAACAGCCGCTCCGACAATTATTTTTCGGTGGCCTACTGGTATCAGTCCGAGCCTCACGCTGCCTTTCCTTCGCTGCCTTCTATCGAAGATCGTCTCCCTCGTCTGCACGCCGTCGGCGGACCCGGTAATAGCGCGAACTAGCCGCAAAACTGACTTGGGATGCATGGACACTCTTGGTGAGCTGAGAGTGACAATTTTTGTCAAGTGCCCCCTATCGAGAAGGAAAATCTTGCACTCCGGGCCTGAAGAGAGACGTCAGAATTATCTTAAATTGTTTATTTTGTTTAAGTTAACAGGAGCATGACGGTTTAGCCCCAGCCCATCGATCTCGGCCCCTCGATTGCAGCTTACATCTCGAAGTTTCACCTCATGTTCGATGGAGCTCTGATGAAGACGCAAAGAGGCTTTTCGCTGATTGAACTATTGATTGTTGTGGCCATCATTTTGATCATCGCAGCCATCGCAATTCCCAATCTCATGCGATCGCGCATGGCCGCCAACGAGTCTTCGGCTGTCGGTTCGGTCCGTACAATAAACACCTCGATGGTAGCGTATGCGTCCGCATTCCCGGACACAGGTTACGCCGGGTCCCTCGTCGCTCTCGGTGGGGCCGTTGGTGGTTGCCTGCCAGGTACGGTTGCAACGATTGCTGCAGCTTGTTTGATCGACCCGACCCTAGCCGCCGGAACCAAATCTGGTTACCGCTTTGCAGCTGCTGGAGCGGCTGTGGGTGCAACGATCAACAACACCTACACCGTTACCGCAGTCCCCCAGGGTATCGGTTCGACTGGTAACCGTGGCTTCTACTCCGATCAGTCCGGTGTGATTCGCTACTCGCTAAATGGTGCTGCACCAACGACTGCCAGCTCACCGTTGCAGTAACCGGAAACTAACGGTCCCGGGCGATAGAGTTTCTCTGCTCGCCCGGCCAAAATGGGGAACGCAAAGCCACAGGAAAACGCCGTAGACGCCGAGCTCCACATTTTCGCCCCCCAAGCCCATTCTGACCATCAAAGAGGGCGCTCCCTTTTTCCGGGGGCCATTTTCGATGGATAAGCCTGAGTATGGGTATACTACCTAGAGACGAATCGCCTATGAACCCAACCTCCAACTCTTTCTGCAGCGTGGAAGAAGCCGTCGAAGAAATTCGCAACGGTCGCATGATTGTACTGGTCGACGATGAGGACCGTGAAAACGAAGGCGACCTCACCATGGCCGCCGAAAAAATTACGCCGGAAGCCATCAACTTCATGGCCAAGTTTGGGCGAGGACTCATTTGCCTCGCCCTAACCGAGCAGCGCTGCGATGAGCTCAATCTTCCGCTGATGTCCGCAATCAACACTTCCGTTCACGGCACCGCCTTCACCGAAGCCGTCGATGCCAAACGCGGTGTCACTACCGGCATCAGTGCTTCTGATCGCGCTATCACGGTTTTGACCGCCATCGATTCGAAGACGCGCCCGCAGGATCTCGCGCGCCCCGGTCACATGTTCCCGCTCCGCGCGCGCAACGGCGGTGTACTTGTTCGCGCTGGGCAGACCGAAGCCTCGGTCGATCTGGCGCGCATTGCCGGACTGAATCCTTCCGGGGTCATCTGCGAAGTCATGAATGAGGACGGAACCATGTCTCGCGTGCCGCAACTTCTGGAGTTTTGCCGCGAACACGACCTCAGAATGCTGACCGTGGCGGACCTGATCCGTTACCGCATGCAGCACGAACGTTACGTTCGCCGAGTGGCTGAAACCATTCTACCCACGCGCTTTGGCGATTTTCGCATGATCGCCTATTCGAGCGACGTCGATCATGACCAGCACATCGCTTTGATTCGCGGCGAGCTGATTGGCTCTACGCCACCTCTCGTCCGCGTACATTCACACTGTTTAACCGGAGATGTGTTCGGCTCACTGGCGTGTGACTGCCCCGACCTGGTCGCCAAATCCCTGGAGAAAATTGCCGACGAAGGTCGCGGTGTGTTCCTTTACTTGCATCATACCGGGCGCGGCTTCTCGATCGACGCGCCAGAAACGCCCGGCACCCTGCCCCAAATTCATTTTCATTCCCGAGGGCAACTCGATCGCGAACCCGCTCGTCAGCGCCTGGTCCAGCACGAAAGCGGTATCGGAGCGCAAATCCTAATCGACCTCGGCCTGAAAGACATTCGCGTCGTCACCAACCACCCCAAAAAAGTGGTCGCCCTCGAGGGCTACGGCATCCGCATCGCCGACCAAGTACCGCTAAACCTCTCGACGCCAAAGCCAACCCACCAAAAACTCTAAAATTGCTCTCTACACGCAATTACGATCCTATTCGATTTCCCTGGTTGTCATACACCCAGGTTTCTCCAAATAACCGCGCCTGCTCTTCTATCTGCGTGCGATCACCGACCGCCACGATTTGCATATTCGCGGAATCAAAATATTTCCGGGCCGTCGTCAGTAATTCCGCCGGAGTCAATGCCCGTATTTTCTCGCGGTAAGTTTCCAGATAATCGTCGCTCAACTCATTCAACTCGACTGTCGAAAATTGCGACAGCAAGCCTTCTTGGGTCGCCAGGCCCATCGAGAACACACCTGTCAAATAATTCTGCGCGTCAGCCAATTCCGCCTCTGACACTGGCACTGATCGCAGCTTATCCATCTCGTAAAATATTTCCGTCAGCGACGCGGCGACCACTTCATTTCGTACCGCGGCGGACACGGAGAAATATCCGTGCTGCTTTAGCGGGTGAGCACTGCTCCGAGGGCTATACGTGTAGCCTTTGTCCTCGCGGATATTCATCACCAACCGGGAATTAAACGCGCCGCCATACAGACTATTGGTCAGGCCCAGGCGCATCCAATCTGGATGTTTTCTTGTAATCCCATGACAACCCATCAGAATCTGTGTCTGCACCGACCCGGGAATGTGTACCAGATGAACTCGCCTGCCATCGAGCTTTGGCAAAGCCGGTGATTCTTTCGCCTCCGGCCTCTTCCCTGTCCATGCGCCAAATATGTTCTCAATCGTCTTGAGCATCGCCTGTGAATCGAAATCACCCACCATCATCAATAAGGCATTTTCCGGAGTGTAGATTTCGCGATATACCGATTCCAGCCTATCGCGCGTATAACTCGCCACTTGCTCCTCATTCGGGGAAATCGTAGAGTACGGATGTTTGCCAAACAAAACCTTACGCAGACGCTCTAGAGCCAGAAATCCCGGGGAAGTCCGCTCCAGTTTCAACTCTTCTAGCTTTTGTCGTCGCTCGCGTTCCAGTTCCGGCTCTAGAAACGAAGCCTCGCGTGCGAGTTCGTTTACCAACTGCAGGAGCGGTTCGGCGAATTCGCTGAGCCCTGCGAACGAAATCGCGCTGGTGTCCTGCCCCGCATGAGTCCCAAGATCGGCTCCTAACCGCCGCAAATCCTCTTCGATCTGCCGACTCGTCCGCTTACTCGTTCCGGTCCGCACGAGTGTCGCTGTCATTTCCGCAAAGCTCGGACCCCGATCGATCACCAGGGCGTCGCCCGCGCGGAAATAAAGTTCGCCGTGAAGCTTAGGAATCGAATGCGCTTCAGCGAGCACGACCTGCAAACCATTCGGCAAGTTCACGCGGGTCCGCTTGGGCCAGCTTACCGGCCGCTCGGGGCCCAGTCTCGGCACCAAATTTGGGATTTCCGCCGCCTGGGTCGCCATTATGCTGCCTCCCTAGCATCTGACTTCACCGGCGTGCGAAAGACAATCGCGCGGTTTTCCCGCCGCAAGTATTCTTTCGCCGCGGCATGAACGTCTTCGCGCGTCACCGCAAGAAAATCATCCAGGATCGTATTCACCAATTCTGGCTCGTCATCGAACAAGGTGAAGCACGCCAGCAGATGCATCAGGCCGTAACGCGGCATATACCCACCACGGCCGCCTTCCAGGGTAGAAAAATAATCCGAGCGCCACTTCACCTTGATCTGCTGCAATTCATCCTCGCCGATTCCCTCTTCCCGCACTTCGCGGATCAACGCATCGAATGCCGCTAGTGTCTCTGCATTGGAAAATTCCGGCTTGTGCAGAATTTTTGTGGTCATTTGTGTAGGCCCGTTGTACCCGAAAAGATCGTCGATCCCGCCATCCGCTTCCACGGCGATCTGCTTTTCCAGAACCAGTTGCCGATAAATTCGCCCCACTCGCCCACCATGTAGCGCCTGATCCAGCAGCGCCATGGCGCACCATTCTTTGGTTCTGCGCTTGGGCATCAGGTAGCCAATCGCCAGTGCTGGTAGCGTGCCGAATTTTTCTTCCACGTTCCCGCTCCGTTCTTCATCCTGAATGGGTTCCGATGGATCAGCAAAGGGAGGCGCTGCGCCGGCCGGAATATCCGCAAAATATTTCTGCGCCAGCGTAAAGCCCTCTTCGGCCTTAATATCGCCAAGCAGCAACAGCACGGCATTATTCGGCACGTAGTAGGTCTTGAAGAATCTCTGGACATCCACCAGATTCGCGGCGTCCAGATCCGCAAAGTCTCCATAAAAGTTGTGCGCGTTCGCCCAATTGCGGAACGCTACCGGCGGCATATCGAGCCAAGGAAATCCTCCGTAAGGCTGATTCATTACATTCACCCGAACTTCTTCCTTCACCACGTCCCGCTGATTGCGCAGATTGTCGTCATCCACTTTCAGCGCCCGCATTCGGTCCGCTTCCAGCCACAAAACACGTTCGATCGCGTTGGACGGTACTGCTTCGTAATAATTCGTGACGTCGTACATCGTCGATCCATTCAGCACGCCGCCGCTCGAATTAATCAGCTTGATGTGCTGCATCTTCGGCGCATTCTCCGAGCCCTGAAACATCATGTGCTCAAACAGGTGGGCGAATCCGCTTCGTCCCTGCGGCTCAAGTCGAAATCCAATTTTGTAATAAACTCCAACGGTGACGACGGGCGCAGTCGTATCTGGCGCGATTACCACTCGCAAGCCGTTCGCTAATTTCTCGCTAAAAATTGGAACCTGCAATCGACTCATGCTTTCTCCCCGTTTTTTTGATCAAACCCGCGCAAAGCGCCTTTCTCATCTCATGCTAGGATACCTTGAGGCCGCCGTTCGACACCAATCATGCACATCCTGGAAATGGTTTTTTTCGGATTGATCGCGCTATTTTGGATGACCTACGGCCTACAAACTGTATACGGCGCAGCAACCCTTCCCTGGCTGAAATCCTCTGCGCCCGCTGCCGACGCTGACTGCCCGCGGATTTCGCTCATTTTTGCGGCTCGCGATGAAGGAGAAAAACTCCCCGCTGCCTTGGCCACGCTGATCGCCCTCGATTACCCCAATCTCGAAATTATTGCGGTTGACGATCGCTCGCAAGACGAGACACCGCGCATCCTCGACGATTTTGCCTCCACTGACGCCAGACGCAAAGTTGTACACATTAAAGAATTGTCTCCGGGCTGGCTTGGCAAGCCTCACGCACTTCAGAAGGCCTATGAAGTTTCCACCGGAGAATGGCTGCTTTTCACCGATGCGGACGTTCGCTTCCATCCGGAGAGTTTGCGCCGTTGCGCAACGCTGAATGATTCTCTCAAACTCGATCATCTGGTCCTTTTCATTGGCATGGAAATGATCGGCTTTTGGGAAAAAGCGCTCGTCTCTTTTTTCGGCATGTCGTTCAATCTGGCGATTCAGCCCCATCAAGTCTACCATCCACATTCGCCCGCGTATGTGGGCGTGGGTGCTTTCCAGATGGTCAGGCGCAGCGCCTATGAAGCTTGCGGCACACATTGGCGCTTGGCGCTGGAAGTGATCGACGACGTGAAACTGGGTAAAATCATCAAACAGGGCGGCTTCCGATCGGGCGTCGCGATCGCAAAGGGCGACGTGTCGATTCGTTGGTACGCCGGCTTTGGCAACTTGATTCGCGGCGTAGAGAAAAATTTCTTTGCGGGCGCACAGTATAGAATTTCGCAGGTGATCCTTCAAGTATTCGCACTACTGGCTTTCAATGTTGCGCCGATACTAGGGGTAATCTTCGGACACGGTTGGACTCGCATTTTCGCCACCCTCGCCCTGCTGGTTCCAGTCGGTTTTCTCGCGGGAGTCGACATCGTGATGGGCATCTCCCCCTTCTACGCCCTCACTCTGCCGCTGGCAGCACTCGTTTTCGCCTACATGCTGGCGCGCTCCACCTTCATCACATTGAAGCAGGGCGGCATCTACTGGCGCGGCACGTTTTATCCTCTAGAACTCCTCCGCCGCAGCAAGGTTTAGGGAAGCCGCCCGGACCCTTCTAAGGGTGTCGCGCTTTTCTTGGGCGTAAATCAATGTGCCGACAGATCAATATACCGAAAGAATTCGGTTTTTATCCCCTTACGCCGACTTCTCGACTGCCCCTTCATCTTTTCCAAATGTTCCTGCCAAATCCTGCTGCTTCAACGCCCGTATGCGGTCCCGCAATTGCGCCGCTTTCTCAAACTCAAACTTCTTCGCGGCTTCTCTCATCTGCGTTTCCATCTGCTGCAACAGTTCTGCGAGCTGCTCTTCGCTCTTCACATTCGACGCCGCCTTATCCAGTTCCGTCGTATCCAGCGGAATCGTCACATAATCCGCCTCCACGATTCGTGCCAATTCCATATCCACGCTCTTAATAATCGACATCGGAGTAATATTATTTTCCCTGTTGTACGCTTCCTGCTTCGCGCGCCTGCGGTTGGTTTCCCCAATCGCCTCATTCATTGAATTGGTGTGCCGGTCCGCATACAAAATCGCTCGCCCGTCGATGTGCCGTGCGCAGCGACCCATCGTTTGGATCAAGGAAGTCGCGCTGCGCAGATATCCCTCTTTATCCGCATCCAAAATCGCGACCAGCGACACTTCCGGCAAATCCAATCCTTCGCGCAACAAATTGATGCCGATCAGAACATCGAATTCACCTTTGCGCAAATCGCGCAGAATCTTAATGCGATCGAGCGTTTCCACTTCTGCGTGCAAATATCTGCACTTCACGCCGATCTCGGAAAAATATTCGCTCAAATCCTCGGCCATCCGCTTTGTGAGCGTCGTCACCAGCACGCGCTCGCGTTTCTCCGCGCGTATGCGAATCTCCTCCAGCAAATCGTCGACCTGCCCCTTCACAGGGCGCACTTCCACTTGCGGATCGATGAGTCCCGTAGGCCGAATCACCTGCTCAATGATCACGCCACCGGCTTTGGTCAATTCATACGGCCCTGGCGTCGCTGAGACGTAGATCGTTTGACTCATCCGATGCTCGAATTCCTCAAACGTCAGCGGCCGGTTGTCCAGCGCCGACGGCATGCGAAATCCATAATCCACCAGCGTCTGTTTGCGCGAACGATCTCCGTGATACATCCCCCGCACCTGCGGCATGCTGACGTGCGATTCATCGGCAAAGAGCACGTAATCCTGCGGCAGATAATCCAGCAGCGTCGGTGGTGCTTCGCCGGGCAATCGTCCGCTCAGGTGCCGCGAATAATTCTCCACTCCATGGCAATAGCCAATCGTCCGCATCATCTCAATGTCAAACATGGTCCGTTGTACCACGCGCTGCGACTCCACAAACTTCCCCTGCTTCTCCAACTCCTTCTTCCACCAGCCCAACTCTTCCTGAATGCTGACAATCGCGCGATCGCGCTGCTCTTGCGGCATCACATAATGCGTCTTGGGGTAAATCGTCACACG
>DATFZN010000122.1:0-19382 GCA_035314425.1 Candidatus Acidiferrum sp.
GCCTTTCAAGTTCACCGCTAAAGTTTCGTCAAAATCTTGCTCGCGAACATTCTCGGCGGGATTTTCTGGGGCGATACCGGCATTGTTGACGAGGATGTCGATGCGGCCGAACTCTTTCGCAGTTTCGTCCACAGCGGTAAAAATTTGATCTCGATTGCGCATGTCCATCTGAAGCGGCAGGGCTCTTCTCTCCAGTTTTCGGATCTCTGCGGCTAATCCCGAGTCCGCCTTTACCTCGCGGAGACCTAGCGCGACATCCGCGCCTGCGTGCGCCATGGCCAGCGCAATAGCTCGTCCCAGACCTCGCGCAGCTCCTGTGACCAATGCCACGCGCCCCCCCAAGCCAAACTGCGGATACTCCATTACCTTGGCTTCATCGCTCATTTGCGGTTTCCAGTCATGTTATTTCCAGACACGCAAGCTGCTAAGGAACGTTCGAGTATAGATGATTCGACGGTCAGCATGTCCACGAGATATCCACGAACTAGCGGTTCGCTGGTACCGCGGGATTGGGGGAGAGATAGGCAATGCGCATGAGTTGAGAGCCGCAGAGGTTCTTTCGCAGCCCCGGCGCTTCGGAGCACAGCTGGGGCAGAGAGACTGGGAGAGAGAGTAAGGCGCACAGAGTAGAATTCAGAAGGGCACGTGAGGCGCGTGCCCTTCTAAACTTGAGCGTCGGACTAGATGCCGGCCATGGATTGCAGGACGGCTTTGTTGCGGAGGAGCATGGTGGAACCGTTGAGTTCAAGGAGATTTTGGCGCTTGAACTCGCTGAGGGTACGGCTGACAGTTTCGCGGGAACTACCAATGAGCTGGGCGATTTCTTCATGGGTGAGGGCCAGCTTGACGCGCAGAACACCCTCGGTAATTTTGCCATCGGCAGACCAATCGATAAGGAAGCGCGCGAGCTTTTCTGAGGCTGAACTGCTCAAGCCGATGGAACGAACGCTTTCGTAAGCGGAGTGACAATCTCGGCCGGCGTGTTGCGCTACGTGGAAGCAAGCGTCGCTGTGTTCCTTGATGTAGCGCATAAATTCCTGCTTGCTAACGAAAGCGAGTTGCGAGGGTTGCAGCGTTTCCACAGTGATGTCGTGCGGGCGGCCAGTAAGGAGCGAGTTCAAGCCGAGAACTTCACCGGGCCGCGCGATCTTCAGGATGAGGGTCTTCCCTTCCCCGTTAGTGGTGAGCAGCTTCACTCTTCCCTGACAGAGAATGTAGACGCCGCGGGCGTCTTCGCCTTCCATGAAGATAATGGAGCGTTCGGGATAGGAACTGACGTGCTTGATCTGGTCGAGAGCCCTTTTGGAATTGTCCGACAGGCGGCAAAAAAATTCCGTGTTTCCCAACTGACAGGCCAGGCAAGTCTCCGGCGCGTTCAGCCCATAGGGGGACGGAGGCTTCCGCACAGGGGCGTGGGAAGTGCCGAGATGAGAGAAACTGCTCGAGATCATTGCGCGAGTTGCCATTTTGGGCTTCCTTTCATGGGTCGGACTTGGCCTTGGTAGAGGCACGTGCCGCGCCAAAATCGGGCAACGCGAGGCTAGTTCGATATGAATGCAAATCGATGAAAATACAGAGGTTGGATGAGGTGAAAGAAATGAACCGCTCCGGCGTATGAACAGCTGATGCGCGATATAACCCAAAACTGTGTGACTTCAATCACTAGAAAATGTGACGCAGTGACACGCTTTCTTCCATTGCTGGCCGCTGCGGCTCTATATTCCGGGGCTTGCGCACGGGCTGCCGGGCAGCGGCTTGACTCATTCCCTTCAATCACTTAGTGTCTTTTCCTAAATGGAGATGCGAATCTTCCTGATCACTTTTGCTTTATTTATCTCGGCATGTGATTTGAACGCACAGGCAGGGGCGGAATTCCGGGATCGGCCAGATATTCCCAAGGAC
The DNA here is from genome assembly GCA_035314425.1 of Candidatus Acidiferrum sp. Classification (GTDB taxonomy): domain Bacteria; phylum Acidobacteriota; class Terriglobia; order Acidiferrales; family UBA7541; genus Acidiferrum. The sequence goes on from DATFZN010000122.1 coordinate 1,903, forward strand.
TGGCCAAGGGAAGCGGTGCGCGGCGCACATGGAATGGTGGCGACAGATGAGCTGTTGGCGTCGCAGGCCGGAGTGGAAATCCTGAAGCGTGGAGGGAACGCAATCGACGCGGCGGTAGCGACGGCCTTCGCGCTGGCGGTGGTGGAACCCGCGGCGGGAAATATTGGTGGCGGCGGATTCATGTTGGTACGACTGGCCAATGGCAAAACGCAATTTTTCGATTATCGTGAGGTGGCTCCCGGTAAAGCGACGCGCGATATGTACATCAAGCCCGATGGGAAGTTGGACCTGGAGGCATCAGTGCTTGGGTATCGATCGGTGGCCGTGCCGGGCACCGTAGCGGGATTGGCGTTGGCGCTCAAAACCGATGGAACGATGAAATTGGCAGATGTAATGGCCCCCGCGATTCGTTTGGCTGAGCAGGGATTTCCCCTCACGGAAAAGCTGGTGCGTGAATTTGAGGAAGAGCGGCCGGGCTTACAACGCTTTTCGATGAGTAGCCACATATTTTTGAATGATGGAAAGCGCTACAAAGTCGGCAACACGTTTCGGCAACCGGAATTGGCGCAAACGCTGAAGCGCATCGCCCAGAACGGCCCGGCGGATTTTTATCAGGGCGAAACGGCACAGATGATTGCACAAGATATGGCAGCACTGGGCGGGCTGATGACTTTGGAGGACTTGGCAAAATATCAGCCGAAAATGCGGGAGCCGATTCACGCAAGTTACAGTCTGGATGGGTATACGTGGGAAGTGCTTTCGGCGCCGCCGCCAAGTTCGGGCGGAGTGGCTGTGGTGGAAGCGCTGAACATGCTGCAGGATTTACCTCTAAAGGGCTGGGATGATCCGCAGAGTGTACAGTTGGTAGTGGAAGTGATGCGGCGGGCGTTTGCCGATCGCGCGGCGTATCTCGCGGACCCGGATTATTCCAGCGTTCCGGTCGGGGGATTGACGGATCCTTGCTACGCGCGGGAACTGGTTTCGTCGATTGAGCCGTCGCACGCGACCCCGAGTTTGGTAGTGCATGCAGGGAATCCGCATCGTTGCGGCCAGGGGATCAGTGCAGAATCGGGGGAGCCTAAATGGGTGGTGGGTCCTCACGACGGGCCGCATACGACGCATTTTTCGGTGGTCGATGCGGCGGGAAATGCCGTGGCAAGCACGACGACGTTGAATGATAGTTATGGATCGCATGTGACTTCATCGGCCGGGTTTTTGTTGAATGACGAGATGGATGATTTCACCACGCAGCCGGGAGCACCAAACGCCCTGTTTGGGCTAATTCAGTCCGAGGGCAATACGATTGCGCCCGGCAAGCGACCCTTGAGCTCGATGACACCGACGATTTTGCTGAAAGATGGGCAGCTCAGTTTTGTAACTGGCTCACCAGGCGGACCAACAATTATTTCGGCGACGCTGCTGACGTCGCTGAACTGGATGAGGTTCGGGATGAATGCGCAGTCGGCGATCAATGCCCCGCGATTCCATCACCAGTGGCTGCCGGACTATGTATTGATGGAAAAATTGTTTTCGCCCGAGATGGCCGAGCAGCTGAGGGCGATGGGGTATGAGGTGAAGCGGCAAGGGCATATTGGGTTGGTGAACGCGATTGGGATTGATGCGAAAACCGGGGAGCGGTGTGGGGCAGCTGATCCAAGGGATGATGGGTCAGCGGTGGGATATTAGGTTGATTGCGAGAAATACAACGAGGGCGTTCAGACGCAACCGCGGGAAGCATTAACGGTATGGCTACGAAGGTTTCCTGGAAATTGCAGTTCAACGTAAAATAACTGCACCCGTATGCAGCGAATCCTTTCGACCTATTTATTTGTTTTCAAGAAATTGACGCCGGAACTGCTGGCGCAGATTTCCGGCGCGAACTTTCAGGCCGTTGAGATTTTTGCCACACGCAGCCATTTTGACTACGCCACGAAGTCTGAGGTGCGCGCGATTGCGAGCGCTCTGGCCGAACATCACCTGCAATTGAACTCGCTGCACGCCCCGACCAGCCGGGACATCAGTGTGAACCGCGAGGGCGGGTCGCCCCTTTCGATCACGGAAGTAGAACGCGTTCGGCGAATTGAAGCGATGGATGAATTGAAGCGGGTGCTCGACGTGTCGCAGGACTTGCCATTTGGGCGGCTGATAGTACACATGGGCGGTTCGCGGGAAACGGCCGACCCGCGGAAACGGGATGCGGCGTTCAGTTCGCTGGAACATCTCACCCTACACGCGCGCCACGCAGGCGTAACAATTTGCATTGAGAACACGACTGGCGAGATGGGCGACCCCATGTATTTGCGGACGTTTGTCGAGGAAACTCGATTGACCGGGGTGCGATTTAATTTTGATATTGGGCACGCGCAACTGATGGACGGGCCGGAAGAGGGGCGCGTCGCCAGAGCCTTTGCGCCGCTGCGTGATTTGATGGTCAGTGCACATATCCATGACAATCACGGCGATAAGGACGAGCACTTGCCTCCGTATGCCGGCTCGATTGATTGGCCGGCGGCGATCAGCCTATTTAAGTCCACGTCCGAGAAAGATTTGCCACTCACTCTGGAATTGAAAGAAAAGACCGGGCCGGACGCGCCGTCATTTGCTGAGCAACTCAAGGCCGGGGCAATAGCACTTGATCGGCTCGAAGAAGATTGGGAAGCGTAACCTGCGTAGAGACCATTAGTTTGACTATGGTCCCTTCAACTCTTGATCGGGAATTGGCGACTACTCTGCTTCTGGCCCGACTCCCTCCAAAGCGCCGGAACTGAGGGGAAGGCGTCTCTCTGGTAAACTATTGGTTTGAAGCGAGCACAGAGAGACCAGCGATGACCATCATTGCGATTGAGGATGCAGGAAAGTACGACGGGCAAGAAGTAACGATACGCGGATGGCTTTACAACATTCGTGAGTCGGGGAAACTGGTGTTCCCGATTTTTCGGGATGGCACCGGGATTATCCAGGGCGTCTGCTCGCTAAAGGAAGCGCCGGAAGCGTTTGCGGCCCTGAAAGGGTTGACGCAGGAATCGAGCGTCATCGTGACCGGCAAGATTCGCGCGGAGCAGCGGGCGCCCGGGGGATTTGAGATGGGCGTGAGTCATGTGGAACTGTTACAGAGAGTTTCCGAAGCGACTCCATTCCCGATTCAGTTGAAAGAGCACGGCGTTGATTTCCTGCTGGACCAGCGTCATTTGTGGATTCGCACGCCACGGCAGGCAGCGATTTTGCGGATTAGGGCGGAAGCGATTCGCGCAGCACGCGAATACATGGATGGGCTGGGCTATACGCTAACCGATGCGCCGATGTTCACGCCCGCCGCTTGCGAAGGAACTTCCACACTCTTTGAAGTGAACTACATCGATGATCAGAAGGCCTACCTGACCCAGAGCGGACAGTTGTATATCGAAGCCACAGCGATGGCCTTGGGTAAAGTGTACACATTTGGGCCAACGTTTCGCGCGGAGAAATCGAAAACGCGGCGGCACCTGACAGAATTCTGGATGCTAGAGCCGGAAGCGGCTTTCGCCGAGCTCGGCGACATGATGGACCTGGCCGAAGGGCTGGTCTGCTCCATCGTCCAGAGTGTCGTGAAGAACAAATCGCGCGAACTGGAAATGCTGAAGCGCGACAGCAAGAAATTGGAGAACGTCAAGGCGCCGTTCCCGCGGATCACCTATGAAGAAGCGATTGCGGTACTTCAGAAGCGCGGCAACCCGGCAAAATTTGGCGATGACTTCGGAGGCGACGAGGAAACGCTTATTTCCAGCGAATACGACCGGCCCCTGATCGTGCACCATTACCCAGCGGCGAGTAAGGCGTTTTACATGCAGCCGGACGCGGAGCGCCCCGATTTGGCACTAGCCTTTGATATGCTCGCGCCCGAGGGCTACGGCGAGATTATCGGCGGTAGCCAGCGTATCCACGACTACGACCTACTTGTTAAACGATTGAAAGAGCATAACTTACCTGTAGAATCATTCCAGTGGTACCTCGATTTGCGGCGCTATGGCAGTGTTCCCCATGCTGGCTTTGGCATGGGACTGGAACGCACGGTAGCCTGGATCTGCGGTACCGAGCACATTCGCGAGGTCATCCCCTTCCCCCGGATGATTTATCGGGTATATCCTTAGCAGGTAAAGCAAACCGACATCCCTAGACCGTAGTGCTCAAGGTCCCAGCAGAGGGCGTAGTCTGGGCACCGTCATCTCTCCGGGGACGGACTCAACCAACACCAGGTATCCGCTGATGAGCAAAAAAATCAGAATTATAGGCGTGCCCATGGACCTAGGGGCCAGCAGGCGTGGCGTCGACATGGGGCCATCGGCTTTGCGCGTTGCGGGACTGCACTCGCGAATCAAGCAACTGAATTATCAAGTCGAAGATCTGGGCAACATCTCGGTGAAACAGCCAGAGGAAATGCCAGTTGGCGAGAAGCGAGCTAAATATCTGGAGGAGATCGCCGAGGCCTGCAAAGACCTGGCAGAGGCCACAAGGAAATCTTTGGAAGATGGATTTCTGCCGCTCATTCTGGGCGGAGATCATTCGATCGCTGCCGGCGTGGCTTCAGGCGTGTCAGCTTATTTCCGCAAAGAAAAGAAACAGATTGGCTATATCTGGCTGGATGCCCATGGAGATATGAACACACCAGATTCGTCGCCGTCAGGAAACGTCCACGGGATGCCCTTGGCGGCAATTATGGGATACGGCGCGCCAGAACTAGTCGATCTCTTGGGATTTCAGCCAAAGATTGAACCCCAGAATATTGTACTTGTAGGGATACGCGACCTGGACGCGCAGGAACGCAAGCTGGTGAAGAAGTCCGGCGTGCATGTGTTTACGATGCGCGATATCGATGAACGCGGGATGCGCGAAGTAATGTCCGACGCATTGAAGTACGCGATGGACGATACCGATGGAATTGGGGTAAGCCTGGACATGGATTTTGTGGACCCTTCCGATGCCCCCGGAGTCGGAACGCCGGTGCGTGGCGGCGTTACCTATCGCGAAGCGCATCTGGCCATGGAGATGATTGCGGACAGCGATGCAATGGTTTCTCTGGAAATCGTGGAGATCAATCCGGTGATTGACGAGCATAACCGGACGGCATTGTTGGGAGTGGAATTGGTGCTGTCTGGGCTGGGGAAAAAGATTCTGTAAGAGCCGCGTCCGCGGTGCGGAAACGGTGTTGTCAATTTGCCACAGATGGTGCATTGCTGATTCCGCAACCGTTCTAAGAGTCTGCTTCGCAATTCTTGCCTTTTCCCTTTATAACTGAATATCGAACACACTCTAGTGCCCGGCAGAATGAGACCGACTCGTGACCCTTGACAAAAAGAAACGGCTACGCGTAGGAGTGTTATTCGGAGGGCGCTCCGGCGAACATGAAGTGTCGTTGGCTTCCGCGGCATCGGTGATTCGCGGCATGGATCTGGACAAGTACGAGCCTGTGCCCATCGGGATCACCAAGGATGGCCACTGGCTGATGGGCGAGGGCGCCGCGAAATTGCTGCCCGACATTCTGAAAACAGGACGGCGCGTGATGTTGGCTGCCGATCCTACCGAAGCAGCACTGATGCCGCTGGACCGCGGCGCGGGAGCGCAGCGGTTTGATGTGATATTTCCCGTGATGCATGGAACCTTTGGCGAAGATGGCACGATTCAGGGAATGCTCGAGTTATCAGGGTTGCCATTTGTCGGGGCAGGTGTGCTGGGATCAGCTATCGGCATGGATAAGGACGTGGCCAAGCGGCTTTGCCAGGACGCGGGTATACCCGTTGTGCCTTGGATTGCGGTACAGCGTTGGCAGTGGGAGAAGGATGCGGCTGCGGTAAAAACTTTGATTGAAGAGAAATTCTCCTTCCCCGTTTTCGTAAAGCCTGCCACGCTGGGTTCCTCTGTGGGGATGACAAAGGTACACAATTCCGAAGAACTGGGACCTGCGCTGGATTTCGCGGCCGAATATGGAATGAAAACTCTGGTGGAAAAATCGGTGACCGCACGGGAAATCGAAGTCGCTGTGTTGGGGAATCACAATCCGCAAGCATCCATTCCCGGCGAGATCGTGCCGCACCGCGAATTCTACGATTATGCGGCGAAATATCTGGAAGAAGGAACGCAGTTGCTGATTCCGGCAAATCTAAAGACTGCGCAGGTGAAGAGAGTACAAGAGCTGGCGATCGAGGCGTTTCGCACGCTGGAGCTTTGCGGCATGGCGCGCGTGGATTTCTTTCTGGGAAAAAAAGGCAACAAATTGTATTTAAACGAAGTGAACACGATTCCCGGATTCACTTCTATCAGCATGTATCCGAAATTATGGGAAGCCACGGGAATCCCATTCAAGGATCTAGTGGACAAGCTGATCGAACTTGCTTTTGAAATGCACCGCGAGAAAATGCGCACCAGATATGCGATCGAGCTGCCGGAAGGCTCCGGGGGAGCACTTGCGGGATAGAGAGAAAAATAACAGGAGCGGCCGCGAGGAGAACGAGCACCTAGCATCATGCAAGGACCTTGGGAAACTATATTTTTGTGGCTGGGGAACCGATTGGCGCGCGTCGGCGTCGAACTAATAGAAGTTTGCGGCAACCCAGTTGTCTTGTTAAGGTTTGTATGCTCGCGCATCTGGGTTGTAGCAGTTCAGAGAAGAGCGAGCCGGAGACTTTGGCATGTCACTACTCGATCCTCCTGCAGAGAAGCCACATAAATCAAGGGCGCTGGCGATCACGGCTGTGGTGTTGGTCATTGCGATCGTAACGATACTGTATTTCACATTCCGGTACTATCCGGAAAAGAAAGCAGCAGAACATTTTTTTGATGCGTTAGTGGCCGGGGATACAGACAAAGCCTATGGGCTTTGGAAGGCGTCCCCGAATTATAAGATGAATGATTTCCTGGCGGATTGGGGCCCCCAAGGGTATTACGGACCGATCAAAAGCTACAAAGTGATCAGCGCAAAAGCCCCGGAAAAGAGCACGTCGATAGAAGTAAATGTGGCAATCAGCCCGTTTACGCCATTTCCCGAAGCCTCCGAAGCGGATAAGAGCCGCAAGACGAAGATGGTTCCTCTTTGGGTGCAACCCGGAGACAAGTCGTTTAGTTTTCCACCCTAAAAAAATCCATGCTTTTATCGAGGCGGAATATCGTGCAGCGCAGCTTCCAACTCTTCTGGACTGAGGACCGCGGTTCCCAGTTTTCCTACTACAACGCCTGCCGCAGTGTTGGCCAGTATGGCCGCATCGCCCACGTTCGCGCCCGCCGCTACGGCAAGAGAGAACACACTTAGTACGGTATCGCCCGCACCGGTGACATCAAAAACCTGCCGACCGGTTGCGCCGCGTTCGACGGCGGATTGACCAACGCGTGCGTAGGTTACTTCAAAATTGGTAGCGGGAATGTGCAGGTGTTGTGGCGAAGATTCTTCAAAGACACTCATGCCGTGCTCCGTGCGGGTAATGACGACTGCCGCACAGCCAAACTGGGCCAGAAGAGCCATGCCTGCTTCCACAATGGATTTTTCATCACTCAGCGGGCGCATCACATAAGTTGCAGCTTCTTTGGCATTACAGACGATGGCCCGAGCCCCACGATATGCGTAAAGGCGGGAAGTCTTAGGTTTCACGAACACGAGAATTTTGTTCTGATGGCAAGCGTTAAGCACGCGTTCGGCAAAGGCATCATTGATCAGGCCCTTGTCATAATCAGATAGAACTAGGGCATCCAACTTTTTAAGCGACGCGAGAATGGATCGAAACAGTTTCTCTTCCGTCTTAGGAGAGAGCGGGGCGCGACGCTCCTGGTCGATGCGAACAATCTGCTGATGTCTCGCGATGACTCGTGTCTTGACGGTAGTCACCCGCTGGGGATCGGCGAGCATCCCCCGGCGATCGATACCTACTGCGCGAAAGCAGTCCCGTAAAACGCTGCCAGCATCGTCATCCCGAGTCTTTGTGCCTGTCTGGGTACCACCAATGATGCCGAATACGTCGACCTGCGCACCAAGGCCGCGCAGGTTTGCGGCGACATTTCCCGCGCCGCCAAGGCAATCGGTTTGTGAGACAAAATCAACGACAGGCACGGGCGCCTCTGGCGAAAGACGGTTGGCAGCTCCCCAGAGATAGCGGTCGAGCATAAGATCGCCCAAAACGCCGATGCGCATTTTGCGAAAATGGGGGATGAGGCGTAGCAATCGCGGGACAACACTTGCAGACTTGGTTTTCATCGCAGGTCTTCTCGTAGTGAGGTCATTCCGCTGAAATGATCGCTTCTTCCGCTAGCATCACAGGGATGTCGTCACGCACGGGGTAGACGCGCCTACAAACTTGGCACTTCAGGCCAGATTCATCGGGCAAAAGTTGCACGGGCTTGCGGCAGAGGGGACAGACCAGGATGGCAAGAAGTTCCTTGGAAATGGACATTCACAGCTCCAGAAAGCCAGTTCGAATGTAACAAACACGGGAGACCAGCGGCAAGTTTCACCTGGGGGGTCAAGACAATCATCGCGCGATACGCTAACTTAGTTACGGTCCATTGCCTTGCTAACCGGATTGGGGAATTTATGAATCGATTCATCATTCGGCTTTTCTTGTTGCTAATTCTTCCCATTGTTTTTGCCAATGCGCAGAACACGACGCAACCGGAGCAGGGCGGAAAGCCAGTTCTTCCGTATTTCCCGAGCTTGAATCCGGCTTCGATGGATCGAAGCGTCGACGCGTGCGTGGATTTTTATCATTACTCCTGCGGAGGGTGGCAGAAGCACAACCCCATTCCCCCGGACCAGACGTCGTGGGATGTGTATGGCAAGCTGTATCAAGATAATCTGGACTTTTTGCGGGGAATGCTGGAGCAGGCCGCCACTGCCAAAGCTCCCCGTGACGCTGCCACACAAAAGACCGGGGATTTTTTTGCTTCCTGCATGGACGAATCGGTGATTGAAAAGCAGGGTCTGTCTTCGTTAAAGGGAGATTTGGCAGCCATCGAAGACCTAAGCGCGGTGGGAGAAATCGCCCGGCTATTGGCCAGCTTGCAGCTTGCCTACGGCGGGTCCATGTTGTTCAGGCCAGGATCGATGCAGGACCTCGATGATTCCGAACGGGTGGTTGCAGAACTGGATCAAGGCGGATTGGGGCTGCCGGATCGTGATTACTACACCAAGGAAGATGACAAATCGAAAGAGATTCGCGATCGCTATGTGCAGCACGTGCAGAAGGTGTTCGAATTAGCAGGAGACTCCGCAGAAGCAGCCAAGAAGAATGCGGACACAATATTGCGCCTGGAAACGATGCTGGCAAAAGCTTCGCTGACTCGCGTCGAGCGCCGCGATCCCTACAAGTTGAAGCACCTGATGACAGTGCCGCAGTTGAGCAAGTTGATGCCGAATCTGAATTGGAAGTCTTACTTCGCCACCTTGCCGAATACCGAGTTTCAGACTCTTAACGTGGACGCTCCTGATTTTTTCAGGGAAGCGAATAGATTGCTGGCCAGTGAGCCTGTCGAGACTTGGAAAACGTACCTCCGGTTTCATGCACTGAATTCCTCCGCGCAATATCTTTCGTCAGCCTTTGTGAATGAAGATTTTGAGTTCTACCGGAAATACCTCCGGGGCGCAAATGAACAACAACCAAGATGGAAGCGCTGCGTGGCGTATACCGACCGGAACCTGGGAGAGGCATTGGGACAAGTATATGTAGCGAAAGTGTTTTCTCCGGAAATGAAGAAGGAAGCTCTGGATATGACGGAGCGGATCGAATCGGCGATGGAGCGAAGGATCCAGCAGCTCGATTGGATGAGCCCGGAAACCAAGCAACAAGCCCTCGAAAAGTTGCATGGTATCCGGAACAAGATCGGCTATCCGGATAAATGGCGCGATTACAGCTCTTTGAAAATCGAGCGAAATGATTTTGCAGGAAACATAAAACGCGCCAGCCAGTTCGAACACAAGCGGCGCATCGACAAAATTGGCAAGCCAGTGGACCGTGGAGAGTGGGGCATGAGTCCGCCGACAGTAAATGCGGAGTACGATCCGCAAATGAACGACATTAATTTCCCCGCTGGCGTGCTGCAACCCCCGCTCTTCGATCCGAAACTGGATGCGGCGCCAAATTACGGGGATACCGGCGGGACGATCGGCCATGAATTGACACATGGATTTGACGACGAGGGCAGTCAATTTGACGCCAACGGGAATTTGCGCAATTGGTGGACAAAAGAGGATCGCGGGAAATTCGACGCACGAACAAAGTGTATTGCCGACCAATACGCCCAATACGTCATTGTGGACGATATTAAAATCAATAGCCAGTTGACGCAGTTGACGCTGGGTGAGGATGTGGCGGACCTCGGAGGGGAAATCTTGGCCTATATCGCCTGGCAAGGAGCAACTAAAGACAGCAAACTGGAGGCTGGGGATGGACTGACGCCGGAGCAGCGTTTCTTTGTTGGATTTGCCCAGTGGGCATGCGCAAACGAACGACCGGAACAACAGCGCATGAATGCGACGACCGACCCGCATTCGCCGCCGGAATATAGGATCAACGGTGTCGTTGTAAACATGCCAGAATTCGCACAGGCCTTTGCCTGCAAGCCGGGCCAGCCGATGACCAAAGCAGAAGCAAAAGTCTGCAAGATTTGGTAGATTGCAGGCGCGTTCCGTCAGTGACCTTTGCGAAGCGGCAGGGCAATCGCGATGGCCAGCAGGATTGCCAAGACGGGATCACACGGGTGGCGCAAACGTAGAGAAGTTTGCGTGATGTAGTAGACCAGCGGAAAGACGGTTGGGATAACTGCGAGCGGAAACGCAAGTGGATTGCGGGTGAACCACAACTGGGCGAGGGCGCTCAGAACACCGATCAACGTGAGCGCATTCCAAAACAAAATGAATCTCGCCAGGGAAGAATCGGCGAGAAAAAAATCCCGCCAGGGAGATCCCGTGCCTAGCCAGGTGGCGATGATTCTGCGGCCGGCCAGGCGCAAAGACAAACCGGGGTGGGCTTTGATAAAAGCCATGGCTTTCTGCCCTTTACTCTCGAGGAAAACTGTCTCACCCAATTGCTGGTATAAATGCACCTGTTCGTAACGTGTGATGCGATTCAACCCACGTGAATGTTCGTCGTAGATTTCGTTGTTGCCCATCCACAATTCAAACGGAAAATTTGAGCGCAAGGGGATGAGGCGGTGGAATTGGACGACATTGCGAATGCTCCAGGGCAAGCAGACCCCAACCGCCAGCGCAATCGTCACCAAGAGCACTTTTGAGTTTGCGATGCGATGCAACTTTTGCCGGTAAGAAATCCATCCCAGGAAAAATGGCAGGGCGGAGCCCAGCGCCGGATTGACCAACAGAGAGAAACCCCAGAGCAAACCATAAGTAGTCGCTTGTCGCATTTGCAGGTTCTCGGCAACTCTCAAGGTAGCCCAGAGCAAAATCGCGGAAAATAGCGCTGACAATGACGTATCCCAGATCCACCCAAACGGCATAATAATCCCGCTGGGAAACAGAGTCCAAATCCAAGCGGCGATGACGCCACAGAAACCTCCTCCCACACGCTTGCCCACAAAATAAACGGGAATGACAGCTAGTGAAGAAAATACACAATTCAGAAGGGCAGCCGCATAGTAGGAAGCTAGGGTAAAGACGCCGAATATTCTGAAGATCGCGGCAAGCAGCACGGGATACACCGGTGTGAGCCAAGCGGTTGGCCCTGTCGGCTGACGGAATAAACAGCAGAATCCTTTCCCTTCTGTGAGCGCTTGCGCTATGTTGCCAGCTTCATTTTCAAACGGGACAGAAGCCAGATTCTCCCTGGGGATGGAACTCGCTTCATAAAGTCCAAAAGCCATACGGCAAGCGAAGGCAACTACGAGAATAAATGCGATGGAGGAGAACAGGCGGATCATTTTTTCGCGCACAGGGTAATTTACTTTCCGGGATTCGATCCTCAGAGTATCCTCTCGTAAGCCGCGAAGGCAAACTTCTCATTCCCGCGATGCGCCGGCTCCTGCTCATCCTCCGAACGTAGATCCGATGGCAGGGTCGGTAGAGAATCGGAAAGGAAAGATCGATCCATGAAGAAACCAAATGTAAGTGTATTGACATGGACGCTGGGAGTCGCACTGTGGTTTGGCGGATGTGGGAATGCCCAACGCGAAGCGACCGAAGCAGCAGTGAATGCGGCGCAAACGGCAATTAACGCTGCTACAAGCGACGCGGAAAAATATGTGCCCGACCAGGCGAAGGCGGCGCGGGATGCACTGCAGTCAGCGAAGGACTCTGTGGCCAAGGGCGACTATACCGCAGCGTTGAAGAGCGCAAAGGAGGCCACGCAGAAGGCCAAAGATGCATTGACCGCTGCTTCGGCGAGGAAAGAGGAGTGGACGAATACCTGGAATAATTTGAATCAGTCCGCGCCTAAAACGATGAGCGAAGTACAAGCCAAGCTAGACGCGTACAAGAAAAGCGGAAAGCTGCCGAAGGGCATGGACCAGATACAAATGGACGAGGCCAAGGCGCAATACGATCAGTTGAAGCGGGGTTGGGCAGATGCGACTGCAGCGTACAAAAGCGGAAATTTCGCCGATGCGATGAGCAAGGCAGCGACGCTAAAAGATGGCCTCGCGAAACTGAAGGCGCTTTTGGGCATTCAGTCGTAAGCCAATCGCAATCGAGAACCGCAATGGGGGCGCCGAACTGGCGCCCTCTTTGATCGGATGAGCCTAGAAAGATTCCAGGCGGCAAAGCAGGCGGCAAGAGAAACATTTTTGAGAAGTAAAGGCCGGACGCCACACCGCGAGGATTTGCGAGCCTTGATAAACACGCTCAAATCCATCCTCGGATTGCGAGACAGTTTCAATCGGCGCGGCCCAATACTCCGCGGCATTGGGAGCATGTAGGGTTAAACGAATACGTTGCCAACCGTCTTCCATGCGCAGGATGGGGCCCGCAAGCGCGCCCGTGAAGCGCAAATTGTGCCGGAAATCGTCGGTTTCAAGGAAGCGATCGTCACTGTCCGGTGCCAGAAAATTGACGATTGACTCAATACCCACACAGCAATTCCGCGGGAGGAGTTGGCTGAGAGAAAGAACCAGGTCGCAGCCAATCTCGCAACCTTGGGGCGTAGGGCCAAATGAATAGTGTTTTTCGATCACTAAGGATGGAGGATTGTCCGGGTCGGCAGCAAATTCCGGAAGTCGATTCTCAATAATTAGCTTGGCTTCCGTTGCCGAAGAATGATTCAGATCAAACGTGCCGCAAGCAAACGTTTGGCTCTCCCCTAATTGCAGGGAATGGTATTCCGCGAACGTTCGTGCGGGGTCAAACAGAATTATGCGGAAAGAATGGCGCGGGTATTTGTCGTAACGAAGATATTTCTCAAGATTTGCTTCCTTCGCCGATACGTGATCGTGAGTCGATACGTCCCCTCTGTCACTGGTAGAATTCCCACCCTCGCGCAACCTGGAGTGGTACGACTCCGGACGGCGCATAAGTGAATTGATGATGGTCGAAGAGGTGCTGCGAAAGTCGAGAGAAACCAGCGTAGCGCCATCGGAAGGCTTCAACAGCGCCTGATATTCCGGAGCGGTGAAAAGTAGTTCAGGACTGCCATCTGCGTCGTAATCCAATAGCTCCACTCGTGGTTCTATTGCCCCGGGCGTCAATTGATCCGCAAGAGCTTCCGCACGAACAAGATTTCTCCAAGCTTCGGTGCGAAGATGCGGCGCGTACAGACCGCCAAATACGCCGTGCCAGTAGGCGTCGTTTCCCTGCGCTTGCAGCAGATAATCGCGCGCCTGCTGAACTTGGACGGAGTGTTCCGGTTGAGATCGGCGCACAGGAATCGAAGCCACGCAGGCGGAGGCGCGCAGCATTTTTTTATGAAGAAGATTGGCTTCCGAATACTTGCGGAGAAAAGCGCGCCAGGGGCCACCACGCATGAACGAAAGCACATCGGGGCGCGAACTGAACTCCCTTTTTATGGCGTAATAGCGCTGCCGGTTCCTAGTGGGAAGCACCCATTCCATCATCTCCGTGTAAGATGCAGATGGTAGATCTGCGCGGCCTAGTGGCAGATGCGCGCTCATATGCTCACTGGGAGTAGACATCTTCAACCAAGAAGAATTTTCTTCCAGAGCGCCGAGAAATTCCTCGAGCCATCCATCTCCATAGCAGTGCTGGAACGTTCCGGGCCACACGCCAAATTTTTCCATGTCATCACCGAAGGAAGCGACTCCACCCGGGTGAAGCTGCGCGGCATTCTTCAGGAAATCGATGGATTCCTGAGCTTTGCGAAACGGAATGAGGTAACGAAGTTCCCTAAGTCCCGGAAAAAGCCAGACGAACTGGCCACAATCTTCGGCGATGTATGGTCCGAACAATTCGTCAGACTCAAATCCAGCGGCGAGAAAAGGCAGATCGTCGATTAAGGTGTAGGAGACGCCAGCTGCTGCAAGGGAGGAAGCAAGCTGTGGTTCCCAGACCCGTTCGGCAAGCCATGCGCCTGTTGGTCGTTTGTTGAACTTTTTCTCGATGTAATCTGCAAGGCGTGTGATCTGCTCGATTTGATCGGCTCGCGGAATCGCAATCAAAATAGGCTCATAAAAGCCGCCACCGATTAGCTCAAGCCTGCCGGAAGCGACAAGGGTTCGCAGGCGCTCGAAGTATTGCGGATAATTTTTCTCGATCCACAAAAGGAGGGGCCCGGAATAGTGAATAGCGAGGCGAACGCTTGGATGCTTCTCGATAAGAGATAGAAAGCTGTCGTAAGAATTCCGGTAAGACATTTCAAAAACGGTTTCGAAATTGCCCGAGGGTTGATGGGCGTGAAGGATGAGCACGAGGTGAAATGGTTGGGCGACTGGGGGCTTGGGACTCACATACCATGATACCGCGAGTGTGGCTGGAAGAAGGAAGCAGGGAGCGAAATATTGTGAGAGGTTTAGGAATTAAGAAAAAATGATTCTGTTCGAACATTGACCTCGCAATCTGCACCCTTATAGGCCAGGGGTACTGCACGCGAGGGCTAGTTGGGCAGACCGGAGCGGGGCAAAATCCAGTCTGAAATCATTGCCAGGACTTCGGGAGCAAAGGTTTCTTCAATCGCTTCGTATTCGGCAGGAGAACCGGAATAGGCGTGCTGGAAAAGATGATTCAATTCGGGAAGCTCGCGAACATCAAAATCTGTGTTGCCGGCCTCCGTCAATGCCTTTTTGGTCAGTTCCAGATTGAATTTAGGCGACACCTGTAGATCTTTTTGGCCGTACAGAGCGAGAGTCGGTGTCCTTAGCACTTGCAACGTGGGCAAAGGATCGTAAACCAGAAAATATCGAAACCAAGGTGAAGACAGCATGCGCAATTGTGTTTCCAGGGCAGTCGGCGGCAGTGCCGCATCCATGCCCGACTCTTTCACAAGTTGTTTCACTTTTTCGGTAATCACGTCCGGATCTTTTTCATCGCGCACAACCTGATAGGCCTCCTGGTCAAAGGTCAAACTGGCGAGTAATTGAGGCTCGCTGAGGCCGCCCACCTGACCAATTAATCCCGATTGATTCATCAGCGTATCCTCTCCCTTCGTAGCAGGCGCGGCTAAAAGGACAACCCAAGCAAGATCCTCTGAATGATTAGCCACGTAGGGTGCGATCATTGCGCCCTCGCTATGGCCGATGAGGCCGATTCTTTTCGGGTTGATCTCCTTGCGCGTTTTCAGGTACGCGACGGCTGCTTGCACGTCCGAGGCAAATTCAAGAGTTGTTGTTTTATCGACGGAACCCGTAGAACTGCCGATTCCGCGTTTGTCGTAACGAAGGACGGCAATTCCCTTTCGCGTCAGGTAGTCGGCCAGAACCAGAAATGGCTTATGCCCGGCGAGGGATTCGTCCCGATCAAGAGGGCCAGAACCGGCAATGAGAATCGCAGCTGGAAAAGGTCCCGTTCCCTTCGGCAGGGTAATTGTGCCGGCAAGCTCAACGTTGGTGGCAGAACCCGCGAAGGAAACGATTTCTTCTCGGTATGGATAGGGATGAGCTGGGGTTTGCGGTCGCTGCAGTGGAAGGGGCTCATTGGATCGCTTGAACACCAAATCCTGTTCAGCGCCGGTTTGCGACCATTTCCCTGTCAAAGTGCTCTTGACCGCATCGAACCTGCCTTCGAAGGAACCATTCACGGCGGGAATTTCAAGATAAAATTGCGTCTTTTCCAGGCTGACCTTGGACGCGGGCAATCCGCTCACGCCCTGATCAAGACTATCGAGTGCAGCGATTAGTTCACCCTCCGTGTCGTGAGAAACGTGCAGTTGCAAGCGCAAACGCATTCCATGTGTCTCCAGGGCGCTCTGCCAATTGCCTTCCACGGGAAAAATTGACTCTTTCGCTTTGCTGGAAGCGGTGTCCGCGGCGCGGCGATGAAAGACCAGCGGCAGCGTAGCGTTGCCTTGAGTCCAGGTGCCATCGATGGTCTTGTGATCCGCAGAAATCCTGCCTTCAAAATGAGCACCCACCGAGGCTATATCGAGGTTTAGCTTGGATTCGGACTTGGCAACGTGCGTGGCTTCGATGGCGAACACCCCCTGATCGAGGCTGTCCAGGCTGGCCTGAAGGGAGCCCTCGGGATTTTGGATAAGGTGGAGAACCAGATGAAGTTGGGCCTCCCCCGCTTGCAAGGTGCCCGCGTAGATGCCGGCCAAAGCAGGGATGTGCGTGGCCACGCGGGTCTGCGGTGTGGCTGGTTGCGCAGTGGCTACATTGCATGCACAAGCTACCATCAGGAGAAGGGCGATGCAGCAGAGGAAATGTAGACGCAAGAGTAGCTCCCAAACGAAACTACGATGTTACCTGGTTGGATGGGGCTGGCGGCCAAAAGGCAGCCCGAGACCGCAGCGAACTGGTCATGTACATAGTCCTAAAGCAAGACGCCCCGGAGATTCCGAGGCGTCTCAAAAATCAAGAGGACTTCCGGCGAAGGAACGCGAGAAAACTACTTCTTCTCGTACCACTCGGCGTTTCGTGCCGTGAAAGCCTGCCACTTTTCCGGCAAATCTTCCAAGGCAAATATGGCAGTCACCGGGCAAACCGGAACGCACGCACCGCAGTCAATGCATTCGACGGGACTGATATACAGCATTGTCTCCGATGCAAATTGTGCTTCGTCCTTGCGTGGGTGGATGCAGTCCACCGGGCAGACGTCGACACACGCAGTGTCCTTGGTATTAATACAGGGTTCGGCAATCACGTAAGCCATCAAAATCTCCTTATACGGTGCAGCCAGCGTGGGCTGCAGCAAAGCCAGAGAACGTAAACCACCTTACCACGGCTCTGCACGGACACGCACTTCGGTAACTATTTTACGCAGGACCCTTGAGATTCTCAACCGGGCCCGTCAGAGCTTAGAATAAGGGAGAGGAATGGTCATGAGATTCACGCTTAACCTTCTTGCGCTGGTGGCTGCGCTGTTGACTCTTCTGGTGACGCTGACATTCGCACAATCCACCGCTCCAAGA
>DATFZN010000123.1:0-10526 GCA_035314425.1 Candidatus Acidiferrum sp.
GATCGGCAATTCTGGTCCACGGTTCCGGAAAATGCCAAGCGCGAGGTTTTGCTGTCGGAAGAAGCGTGGTGCATTCCGCCGAAAAATGTGCAGTCCTACGTTTCCGATTTGATAGGGCAGGGAAATGTCGCCGAAGCGATCAGCATTTTGCAAAACTATGCCAGGTGCGCGGATAGCGAAGAACCGGACGCGCGCAAGCGAGCGGCGACGGGATTGTCAGAGCTTGCGGAATTGTACGCGCAAGCAGACCCGAGATTGCTTGCCGAGGCGCTCCGCCATGTGGGCCTGCGGCTGAGTGTTGAACAAGACCAGGATTTGCAATCGTTGGTCAGCGCCGCGTTCGTTCGCTTGAGCCAGGAAGCGGCTTCGCAAAGGCAATTTGCGGCGATGGCTCAAGCGCTCGATTTGCTTGCTGGAGTCGAATCGCAAAGGCCCGGCATCGCTCGAACCCTGCGCGGGAAAATGGGAATTGAAGAACGCGTGCCCGAGTTTGTCGAAGAGGCTCTCCGGGCACGCGAAGTTTCCGCAGGCCTGACCGGCGTGCTGAGGCAGCTTCCGCAGATTGCCATGGAGCAGCTTGCGGCGCGCTTTAACCGCTGCCAATTGCGCGACGACGTAGAAAACGTAGCCAGCCTGGCTCATGATTTAGGCGAGGAAGCGCTGCAATATTTGCGCAGCACCGTCCGTGGTGGGCCCGTAGCCGAGGCGGTGGAAATGGTGGGATTGCTAGCGAGACTCGATCCCCAAGCCGCGGAGGTTTTCCTGCCGAGCCGACTGAAAGATTTTCCGCGCACCGCGCAAGACCGAGTTGTGCGGCAAATCGCCGCCAGCGGTGCGCCCGAACGTTGCCGGATTTTCCTCGGTCTCTTGGATCACGTCGACCCGATGGTGATGCCGCTGGTTGTGGATGAAATCGGAATGACCGGGGAACGAGAAGCCCTCGGTCGCTTGCTAACGCTCGCCGATGGCGATCTGCCGAATAACGCCGCGCCCTTCCTGCGCGTTAAGGCTATCGAAGCGTTGGGCCGCCTGGAAGCGAGCGCATCGATCCCCACCCTGAGAAGAATAGTTGAAGCTCGCAAGGTGCTTGGCTGGCAATACCCGCAGGAGTTGCGAATCGCGGCACTGCAAGTGCTTGAAAAGCTGCAACCGGAGTGGGTTCGAGAATTTTTACCCAAAAGCGGTATCGAGACGGTTGAAATGTCGCTCGCTCCACTGGAAATAGCGGTAAATTCAAAATTTGTGCGGCAGCGCCGCCATACCCGAGTTCGTCTCCAGAAGAACGTTTCTGCGGTCAGCACAAATTTGAAGCAAAACTGCAAATTGGACATCAAGATGGCCAGCCTGTCTGGCGGATTGGCTACCACCAACATGCATTTGGCACCTGGCACCCAGGTGCAACTCAAGATGCAGCTTGGAATGCGCAATTTGCAAGCAACCGCGCTGATGCGCGATTACCGTGCGCAGGATATGGCGTTTGAAATCGTGGATATCAGCCTCGAAGAACGCAGCAAATTCCGAAAACTGCTTCTCGAAAATATGCGGAAAGGCTAACCGCTAAATTGCCCGCGAAACGCAGATAGAAATTTCTGATAGGAACCCAATCAGTAACCCTTCCCTAGTACTACACTACAGTACCTTTGGAGGATTTACTGGCTTACTTTCAATCCCTTACCCTCTATTCACACGAAGAACCGAGTGGAAAGAGCATACCGCCCAGAGCAGAGGATGCAGAGGCTTCGTGCAGCTGGGAGACCTGTGTCTGTGGCAATGCAACGGCGGCTGGTGTTTCTCTTTTTGGTTGCCGCTATTCTCTTGCCTCAGGCATTTGCGGAAGAGCAGCGCGATTCCTTTCCGGGTCATCCACGATTTACGATTCAGCGATTAAGCGAAGAATTTGGCTTGGACGCGGTTACCGCAACGGCCCTGGGGCAGGATGCCCAGGGATTTCTGTGGATCGCCACGCAGACCGGTTTGTACCGCTACGACGGTGCCCGGGCTCAGAAAATGCCTGAAGTGGAAGGTATTACCGGCCACTACATCGTGGATCTGTTGATCGCGCCAGACGGCACCCCCTGGTTTGCGGGAAACCATGGCATCGCCCACTTTCACAACGGCCAATTCGAGCCGCTCCCCATCCCCGCCTCGGCGATGCCATTGGCAACTGGCAATCAGTTGTTCGCCGTCGATTCGAAGGGCACTGTTTTCGTTCTGTTGTTCAAACAAGGCGTGCTGCGTATAGATCCGACCGATCCCACACGCAGCAAACTCCTCGAAGACGCCGCTCTAGCTCGGGAGAGTGCTGCGGGAATTGTTCGTGGTCCGGACGACACCATCTGGTTTACCTATGGCGGGCACCTGGCCCACATTCCAAGCGGATCCACAACAATTGAAACTGATCTGCAAATCAAGCTGCCCAAAGAGCGTATCGTAGCGCTACTCTTTGACGGGACGCAGACCCTGTGGCTGCGCACCACTGCTCGGCTGGCGAAACTTGATCCGCAATTACACAAAGTTGAGTTCGAGAGAGCTGTTGTCGGGTCGGCCAACGAAGAGGAAGGCAAACCGTCGGTCGATCAGCAAGGAAGATTGCTGGTGCCGTCCTCGATGGGGTTGTATTGGCAGCAGGGCCGGCGCTGGACCATGATCACCGACAAGCAAGGCATCTCGAGCAACGACATCGAATGTGCGCTCGAAGACCGGGAAGGAACGTTGTGGGTTGCCGGCTCCGGGACCGGACTGGATCGACTGCCGGGCGTACATGAATGGGAGGCTTGGACTACGGCCGAAGGCTTGCCTGACAACACAACCTGGTCCACACTGCGAGATCGTTCCGGACGCTTGTGGGTCAGCACATCGCGTGGCATTGGAGTTTGGAATGGAGAGGCCCGGCGATGGGAAAAGATCCCAGCGTTGGCTCCCTACGCACACCGCGAAATCCGCCAAATCCAACTCGCGGGAGATGGCGCGGTCTGGGGTCTGACCGGGACCGGGGCGATCATCCGAATCAACCCGGATGACTTCGAAACGAAGTTGTACAGCACCTATCAAGGAAATGCCTTTATAACCATCGTGAGTTCGCCCGATGGCAGCATTTGGTCAACCACTCGATCGCACATTGTGCGATTCAGCCCAAACAATGCTTGGAATGAACCCGTGGAAATGCCGTCGCCTGCCAATGGCGCAGGAGACGTTGAGTCCCTGGCGTTCTCACCAAATGGAGTACTGTGGGCGACTGGGCCAGGTAAGTTGCACCGCTACGACAGGCAGATCTGGCGTACGTTTACCACGCAGGACGGCTTGCAGGGGCAAACCCTCACAGGTCTGGTGGCGCTCACTGATTCTGAGCTGTGGCTCGCCTACGATGACGTCGTATGCATAACCCGCCTAAGATTAGACGCGGCAGGCAATCCCCATATGGAGCATCACAAGTGGGACTACTCGATCCTTGGTCATGATTCGCAGAATCGCCTGTGGTTTAACGGTACGGATGGAATTCACATTCTTTCGCCAGATGGAGCGACGCAGAGAAAATCCCATGCCGATGGGTTGCTGTGGGACGACGTCAGTCCCTGGACCGGTGTGCGCGAAGAATCCGATGGTAGCTTCCTGATTGCAACCTCGCGCGGCCTGGCACGCTACCAGCCCTCCGCTCTGTCTCATGCCGAAATCGCTCCGAGTGTGGCTTTCACGTCAGTTTCGCTTGGTGGAGTGGAACGACGGTTCACCGACGTCCCGGAGGTTCAGCCCTCGGAAGGCTCTTTAACGGTTCAGTTTACCCCATTGGTCTTGGACAATCCCGATCGCGTCTCCTGCCGGTACCAATTGCAAGGACTTGAAAAGGTGCCTGCCGATACGCAATTGCGGGAAGTGCATTACGGAGCGCTCCCAGCCGGAAAATACGAATTTTGGGTAGAATGCCAGAACGCAGATTCAAAGGTTCAATCTGCGCACGCGACATTTCGCTTCCGCATTTTGCCGAAGATTTGGCAGACCTGGTGGGCACAATTGCTCGGCGCTGGTTTAGGATTGGTGGCCATTTGGGTGTTTGTTTCCATGCGGACGCGAACGGAAAGCAGGCGGCGACGAGAATTGGAACTAGCCGTCGCTCAACGAAGCGCGGAACTCTTGCAGAAAAACAAAGAACTGGAAGAAATTTCGCTGACCGATCCGTTGACCATGACGCGAAATCGCCGGTATTTTTATGAGACCATTTCCACGGACATCGCGCAGGCTCTGCGATCGCATTTGAAAACGGTGAATCCTGATGTGCCTGCGGTGCCAAAGCATGAGCTGATTTTTGTGCTTGTGGATATTGACCGCTTCAAACGGGTGAACGACGAATACGGCCACGCTGCCGGAGATCGCTTGCTGAAGGAAGTGGCCAAGCGGATTGCGTCGGTGATGCGCCGCTCGGACGATTTAGTCCGCTGGGGCGGGGAGGAGTTTCTGCTGGTTTGCCGCACCACGGATCGAGAAAACGCCGGGATGCTGTGCAACCGCGTGCTGGAAGCAGTCCGCGATTTGCCCTTTGATGTCGGCAATGGCGTGCAAGTGCACAAAACTTGCTCGATTGGCTGGGCGCCGTTTCCGTGGCTGGTGGATGACGTCGGATTACTCTCGATCGATAACGTGATCGAGTTGGCCGATAAGGGTTTGTATTTAGCGAAACGTGAAGGGCGCAACCGCAGCTTCGGTATGGTGCCGGCAGCGGACCTCGGCCTCCGCGACAATCTGTCGATGGAAAAGCTGCGCGAATGCCCGCCGGAGTTGGTTCAGATCGTCTGACCTTATAGCGATTCCCTAAGTTGAAGTCGTCAATTTCTACCCTCCGGCGTGTATGTCCTCACCGAGGGGGATCGCCCCAGCGGACCAAGCGTATGACCATCTTGTTCTGCGACAAGAGAAAATTACAGGTCCGCGATGCACCCACTACAACTGGTTGCTTCTCCCAACTCCGCTCTTTTCAGATGCTTTCGATTCTAGCCCAGGCAGTCCTACACGCCGCCCAGGCTTGATATTGAAGTGCCATTTTGGGCCAACGCGAGTAGCGCCGAAGTTTGTCCAGATTACCCGAGTCTGTGGTGTCTGTTGGCGATGGCGCATCCAACCAGTTACAATTAGTTGTTTGCTTGGACCAAGATGAATTGGTCTAGTTGGAACAACTAGATACGATTGCCAAGCGTCAGGAGCCGGCAAAGCATCCATGGAAGTAGCCCAGGTACTAGATAAAGTTCTAGCGCGATTCATAGGAACGAAGCATGAACGCGACATCAAGAAACTCCAGCCGATGGTTCTGTCCATCAACGCGCTGGAGAGCGGGATGCAAGAGCTGTCCGACGAGCAGCTCAAAGAACGCTTTTTGGCTTTGCGCACCCAAGTTCAGGAAACCCTGAAAGATGCCGATCCGGCGGAAGCTTCCTATAAAGAAGAATTACGGCGAGCGCTGGACCCCGCGATTGTGCCTGCCTTTGCCTTGGTTCGCGAGGCAGGACGACGCTATTTGAAAATGCGGCACTTCGATGTGCAGTTGATCGGCGGCATGGTGCTGCACGACGGAAAGATCTCGGAAATGAAGACGGGGGAGGGGAAGACTCTCGTCGCAACCCTTCCGGCCGCACTCAATGCTTTAGCTGGCCGCGGTGTGCACTTGGTGACCGTGAACGATTATTTGGCGCGACGCGACGCGGAATGGATGAGCCCCCTCTATAAGGGATTGGGCTTGAGCGTCGGTGTGATCGTGCATGATCTTGATGATGAGCAGCGGCGCGCGGCCTATGGCGCTGATCTTACCTACGGAACGAACAACGAGTACGGCTTTGATTACCTGCGCGACAATATGAAGTTTGATTTGGCCAGTTGTGTCCAGCGCGGCCATCAATTCGCGATCGTGGACGAGGTCGACTCCATCTTGATCGACGAAGCGCGCACCCCGTTGATTATTTCCGGGCCTTCGGAAGAATCCACCGACAAGTATTTCAAGATCGACAAAATCATTCCGAAGCTGATTCAGGATATCGACTACACTCTCGATGAGAAGCACCGCACCGCCACGCTGACAGAAGAAGGCGTTAGCAAGTGCGAACGCTTACTCAGTCTCGGCAACTTGTACGATCCCGCGCATATGGAAACGATTCACCACGTTTACCAGGGATTGCGCGCGCATACACTGTATAAGCGCGACGTCGATTACGTGGTGAAGGACGGGGAAGTCATTATCGTTGATGAATTTACCGGTCGCCAGATGCCCGGCCGTCGCTGGTCCGATGGACTGCACCAGGCTGTCGAAGCAAAAGAAGGCGTGAAGATCGAGCGCGAGAACCAGACGCTAGCGACAATCACCTTTCAAAATTACTTTCGTATGTACAAAAAGCTGGCAGGCATGACCGGAACAGCGGAAACAGAAGCGGCAGAATTTGGGAAAATTTACAGCCTCGATGTGGTGGCGATTCCCACGAACCGGCCGCTGATCCGCAAAGAAAATCCCGATGTGGTTTACCGCACGGAAACCGAAAAATTCCACGCAGTGGTGAACGGTATTCTGCAAGAGGACAATTCACTGGCCCACGGCATCCGACAATTGAACGAACGCGGGCAGCCCGTGCTGGTTGGCACGATTTCGATTGAGAAGTCCGAAACAATCGCGGAACTCTTGAAACAGGCAGTCATTCCACACCAGGTTTTGAACGCCAAGCAGCATGAACGCGAATCACGAATCGTGGCGCAGGCTGGCCGCAAGGGCGCAGTGACCGTAGCGACCAACATGGCAGGCCGTGGTACTGACATTTTGTTGGGTGGTAATCCGGAAGCGATGACGCGCGAACATTTTCTGAAGAACAAACTGGCTATCCCTTACGCTTCTGCCCCGGCGGTTATCTCCGCGGACAGCAAAAATGGCGCCGCCCCGGAACCCTCCGTGCAGATGGTGCTGTTCCAGCACGAGGGGAAAATCTTCCAGGTGCCGAAGGATCAGTGGGATCCGATTTACCAACAGTTTGCGGAGCAGTGTAAGGCGGAACACGATGAAGTTGTTTCCCTTGGTGGGTTGCACATTCTGGGTACAGAGCGCCATGAAGCGCGCCGCATTGACAATCAACTACGAGGCCGCGCTGGCCGCCAAGGGGACCCTGGCAGTTCGCGCTTTTTCCTCTCCTTGGAAGATGACTTAATGCGCATTTTTGGAGGCGAACGCATGAAGCAGTTGATGTTCCGCCTGGGAATGACGGAAGGCGTGCCCATCGAATCGCGTTTGATCTCAGGCCGTATCGAAAATGCCCAGAAATCTGTCGAAGCACAAAACTTCGATGCCCGCAAGCATCTGCTTGAATACGACGATGTGATGAACAAGCAGCGCGAAACAATTTACGCGATTCGCCGCTCGGCCCTGGAAGGGAAAGATCAGCGCGATTACGTGCTGGGAATTGCGGAAGATGTTGCGCGCGAACTGGTAGATCGTTATTGCCCCCGCGAGCAGCATCCCGGTCAGTGGAATAGTACCCCACTGTTGGCGGAAGTGAACAGCCAGTTCGGAATTGATCCCAAAGCGGCTGGTGCGGATCCTACGACACTCAATCACGATCAGTTATCAGACGCGTTGGCGGAAGCGGTTCAGAATCGTTACGAAGAGAAGGAGAAGCAGTTTAGTCCGGATTTGTTGCGATGGCTGGAACGCCGCATCATCTTGGATGTTGTCGATACCCAGTGGAAAGACCACTTGCTCTCGCTCGATCACCTGAAGGAAGGCATCGGACTGCGCGGCTACGGACAAAAAGATCCATTGGTCGAATTCAAGAAAGAAGCCTTCATCCTTTTTGAAGATATGATGGCGCGCATCGATAACGAAACAGTGCGGTATCTGTTTCACGTTCAGATTCAGCAGGGCGAGCCGCCTGCCACGCAACAACAGCGGCAACAAGCCGTGCCCGAACCAGCACAGTCGCGCAAAAGTGCTCAGGCCGCTGTGGCCAGCGCCGCGGCAAGAGCGGAGGAACCGACTGCCGCGCCTGCGCGCTTGCCTGACTTCGCGCGCGCGATGGAGCGCCGCCAGGAGCGTCAACAACGAGACCTGCAGTATCAAACCGGTGCAGCGCAAGCTGAAGCGCCGAAGCCTGTGAAGGCTGGAGCAAAAGTGGGGCGTAACGATCCTTGTCCTTGCGGTTCCGGCAAAAAATTTAAGAAGTGCCACGGCGCAAGCGCCTGACCAAAAATCTTCTGAACCAAACGAGGACACATGCCACCAGGTCCGATGCAAATGCCGGAACGCCAGCCAATTCCGGGAGTGAAGAATCTTGTCGCAGTAGCCAGCGGCAAAGGTGGAGTTGGCAAAACCACGGTCGCCGTGAATCTTGCATTGGCGCTGTCGAAACTCGGCTTCAAAGTTGGATTGCTCGATGCCGACGTGTACGGGCCAAATGTGCCGATTATGCTTGGCTCGACCGCAGAGCCCATGGCAACGGGCGCACAGCGAATCATTCCGGTCGAGGCGCAAGGCATCAAAATGATTTCGATGGGATTGCTAAATCCTGGAGACAAACCGGTGATTTGGCGCGGCCCTATGCTGCATAGCGTGATTACGCAATTCTTGCGCAGCGTGGAGTGGGGCGAGCTGGATTACCTGGTGATCGATCTTCCTCCGGGCACTGGTGACGTGCAATTGACCCTGATCCAGACCGTCGCTGTAACCGGAGCTGTCATCGTTACCACCCCCTCGATTGTGGCGCTCGCCGATGTGCGCAAAGCAATCGAGATGTTTCGCCAGGTGAATGTAGCGGTGCTCGGGGTGGTGGAAAATATGAGCTCGTTCCGTTGCCCGGACTGTGGAAAGGCCATCGATATTTTTGGACATGGCGAAGGGGCGAAAACTGCGACGGAGTATGGCGTGCCGATGCTGGGCGAAATCGAAATTGATCCACGTATCCGTCTCGGAGGGGACACCGGTAAGCCGGTTGCCGCGCAAGGCGAATCCGCGCCTGCCGCGCAGAGCCTGTTCCGCATCGCCAAAGCTGTAGCCGCGCGGTTGCAGGCGGTCGGCGCCCTATCCGGCGGGCCCAACGTTCAAATCGATTAGTTCAAGCTTTGTTGCTGGCGAAGTTGCCACCCGAGTAAAGGTCATCGCATCCCTCGCCGATTTTGCGAGCGGCCCGCTTTTTCTGTACACTCAACTCCCACGGAACAGTTCCTCAAATTAATTCGTTCCCGGAAGTGAGGTGGTCATGGGTGAGGCGCGCGCGGCCGAGGGCACCGCCCAAGGCGCGGCCACTCCCTCCCGCCGGGGGAGATTGGGAACTTCTGGGCGGGTTCGCTCTTGTCTCCTTTGTTCTCCACACCATTTTGTATCGCGGCTACGGGTTTTTTCGCGATGAACTTTATTTCATTGCCTGCAGCAAACATTTGGCCTGGGGTTACGTTGATCAGCCACCGGGCGTCGCGGTGCTCGCGTGGCTCGGTCGCCATCTCTTTGGCGACAATCTTTTCGCGGTGCGCTTCTTTTCAATTGTTTTTGTTTCCCTGCTGATTATTTTGGTCGGACTCACAGCCCGGGCGATGGGCGGTAGCCGCTTCGCAATGGCGCTCGCGTGCCTCTGTACGTTTGCCGTGCCACAGTATTTTGGCACCTGGCTCAACACCGATATGTTCATGACCCTTGGCTGGGCGGCGTGCGCATGGATCGCTGCGCGAGTTTTTTCCGGCGAGAGTCCAAGATTATGGATTTGGTTTGGGGTATTCGCCGGGCTCGCGCTGCAGGGAAAACACGCCATGGTGTTTTTCGGCCTGGCCTTCCTTCTTGGGTTGATCCTGACAAAGCAACGTCGCTATCTGGCCGGACCGTGGCTGTGGATCGGTGGCTTCATGGCTTTTCTGATTGCGCTTCCGAACATCATCTGGGAATCGCGGCACAACTGGGCCACCTACGAACTACTCTCCAACATCGCCCACAGCGACAAGAACGTCGTGCTCAACCCCTGGAGATATCTGGCATCCAACATCCTGTCGTTCACCGTGCTCCCCTCCATCATTGCGTTTGTCGGACTTGGATGGCTGTTGTTCACTGATCGCGGCAAACCGTTTCGCGCCCTCGGCTGGACCTGGGTCATTTCCTACGCGCTGATGATTTTACTGAAAGGGAAGGACTACTACCTGACACCGGTGTATTCCACTCTGTTTGCCGCCGGAAGCGCTGGAATCGCTCGGTGGATCGATGGATTTCGCAATCCGCTCTCTCGAAAATTTGCCAAGCCATTGTTGTTTGCGTCGACTTTGCTTGGCTCCATGGTTGGTTGGCCCTTCGCGATGCCGATGATGCCGGTGGAAAAATTTATTGCCTACGAGGCTGAGTTGGGAATCAAGCCGTCCTCAGCCGAACACACACAACTTGCCATGCTGCCCCAGCAATACGCCGATCAATTCGGTTGGCCGGAAATGACCGCACAAGTCGCGAAAGTGTACGACTCGATTCCCGAACTAGAGCGCAAAGATAGTGGCATTATGACGCAGAATTATGGCGAAGCAGGTGCGATCGATTATTT
>DATFZN010000124.1:0-114638 GCA_035314425.1 Candidatus Acidiferrum sp.
TCGGATCGAAATGGACGGTAAAGTTAACGCCCTGATCGGGGTTCCAGGACACCACATCGTTGTCGCAAACATAAATCGCAGGCTTATCCACGCCATTCGAGGACACCTTGACCTTCGTTCTACCACAAGGGATGTTCTTCCCCGCTGTGGATGGTCCTTTGAAGCCACAGCCGATAATCCCGCAGGCCGATAGCAATAGAACGGTGAGTAGGCTCGCAGAAACCCAGAACATGAGTCGAGAAACTCGCATAACTACCTCCCTATTTTTTTGTCGTGCCTTGGATCAGACCCTGGAAGCGCAAATTATTGCTCAGAACATCGAAATTCGGGGTGTCGCGAAGTAGTTCTGGCGAAACGCCCAAATCTACGGCTTTCTTTAAAGCGTCCAAGCCGCGATTGGTATCGCCGAGCTGTTGATAGACAATGCCCGCATTGAGCAGCAGGTCAGGGCTTTTCGACTGGAGGCGCAAGCAAGCATCGAGTCTAGCGAGCGCAGGTTTTCGATCTCCCCGCATGGCATAGTATTCCGCAAGGTAGCCGAGAAGCTGTGCATCGTTCGGATTGAGGCGCAGATTTTCCTCGCCGAGGGCGATGGCCTTACCGTACGCGGCCGCGGCTTCGGGGCGTCTGCCCGGAGTCCAGTAATAGGCATCTCCGAGGTTTCCCCACATCACGTAATTTTTATCATCAAGCTTGACGGCTTGTTCAAAATTCTCTGCGGATTGCGCGTACTGGCGCATCTGAAAATGAGCCGTACCGAGATTGGAAAGCGCGTCGGCTGTTGCGCGAATGTTCAGCGATTGCTGCAGAATCGGAATGGCTTCACTGTATTCACCCTGCAAAATACGGACGGCCCCAAGGTTGTAATAGCCGGTGAAGCTGTCAGGGGCTAAGGTAACCACCTGCGTGAACATGGACGCGGCCTCTTCATAGCGCGCATGCGCCATGTAGAAAAGCCCGAGCCAATTGTACGTCGCCCAATAGGAGGGACGCACCGAGATCGCTTGCTTGTAGAGCGCTTCTGCCTCTTCGACTCGGCCTAGCTGCTCGTACGCGATGGCCAGCCCACCGTACGCATCGTCGCTGCCCGGTTCAATCTCGAGGGCGCGACGATATTGTTCCGCAGAGGAGTCGTAATTCCCTTTGGCGCGGAAAACTCGGCCGAGACACGTGTGGGCCGCCGCAAGTTGCGGCCCGAGCTCCGCCGCTTTCTGACAATTGGAAATAGCCGCATCGGCCCATCGCATGTCATGCACCAATTGGAATTTGCGCCAATACGCTTCGCCCAGGCCCGCCGTCGCCGCAGCATAGGTTGAATCCTTTTCGAGCGCGCGATGGAACAGCGTAACAGCATTGTCCACTTTCTCCGGCACAACGTAATCCTGGAGGTAGCCACGGCCCTGCAGGTAGAAATCGTAAGCCGCCGGTTCGCTCGTGCCGTGGGCGGTAAAGGTTTGCCTTTCCTGAGGAGCAAGCTGAAGATCAAGGGATGCGGCAATGCTTTCAAAAACGCGATCCTGCAAAGCGAATGAGTCGACGGCAGCCGCGGTGACGGTGCCGCTGCGCACCTGCCTGTGGGAACGGGCATCCACGAGAGCGTAATTCACTCGCACATCCCCAGCGGCTCTTTGTACGCTCAACACCAGCACGAGGTTGACGCCAAATTGCTGACGAGCGGCATCGACCGTCGTCACATGCTTCTCCACAGTTAGGTTCATGGGAATGACCGCGAGAGCGTGCCGAACACTGAGCTCACCGAGACGCGAATTCAAAGTATCCGCAAGCCCGTTGTCAAAGGCCACCTGGGAAGCCTCGCCGCTGCTGTTCGGAGGGAGCACGCTCAGCAGAACCTGCGAAGGCACCCCGCCGGAAACGCTGTGATTCGAAAACCAGCTTCCACGTATGGCCAGGAGGACGCCGCCCACAGCCAAAGCGACCGCCGCAGCGACTCCTAGGAGCACCCGCCAGTGGCGCGAGGCAGTTGCGCGCGGCTGCAAACTACCGAGCTCGCTGCTGGGAGTCAGAGCTTCCAGAGCTGCGCGTGCTTCGCTGGCTCTCTGGTATCGCCGCGCAGACTCCTTTTCTAGACAACGAGAAACGATGGTAGTCAAGCCGGGCGGAAGCTGCGCTGGGAGCGGACGAGGGCTATCGTGCAGAATTGCGTGGCAAAGCTGATAGTGATTTTCGCCCTGGAAAGGGCGGTTTCCGGTGAGCATTTCATATAGCACAACGCCGAAGGACCAGATATCTGTACGCGGGGAGACCGCGCGGCCCTCGATCTGCTCGGGGGCCATATACGGGAGCGTGCCGCCCATCCCCAGTTTGCTGTCGGGAGACATGGTCTCCAATGTCCGTCGATCAAATTCCGGGGTGGTTCTTCGCGCCAAGCCGAAATCCAGAATCTTGGCCTCGCCCTGCGGGGTGACGATGATGTTGAGGGGCTTCAGATCACCGTGCAGCACACCGCGTTCATGAGCGTGAGCGAGCGCCGAAGAGAGTTGACGGGCGTAGCGAAGCGCGTCGTCGATGGGCAAAGGTCCCTGCTCGATGAGCCGGGCGAGTGTCGGCCCTTCTACGTACTCCATGGAAATAAAAACCTCGCCAGCATCCTCGGCAACTTCGTAAATGGTACAGATGTTCGGGTGGTTCAGCGCCGATGCGGCACGAGCCTCGCGCCGCAGACGCTCATAGATCTGGGGATTGCTGGTGGCTTGGTCGGAGATAAACTTCAGCGCCACGGTGCGGCGCAGAGTAGTGTCTTCGGCACGAAAAACGACGCCCATCCCACCGCTACCGAGGGGACCGAGAATGCGGTAGTGGGATACAAGCTGACTCGGCAAGGGTGTGTACCTCGGACAAGAGAACCACGCGGAAGGCAAATCGCGAAGCGCTAGTTGGCACCTTTGGTTGGCATGTTACGTCGTGAAGAAATTCAAGTCAACGCACTTTTCCACGCCTTCCTCGCCTCCAAAGATGTGCTACACATCTCAGGCCTGACCGCTCATTCAGAAAACTGGCGTTGGCGGTAGCCGCTTGTTTGCGCTTGGACCATGGGTCGCATTAGTCTAGGGGTTGTTCCTGTTGAGCACTCTTGTTCGTGGAGGCTCCATGATGACACCCTCCCCTACCAGTGCACTTGCACGTACCCCTCAAAAGACCGCACTGATAGTTGCTTCAGGTAGCGAAATCGATGAACTGCTCGTCACGGTCTTGACCACCGAAGGTTGGAACATTCAACACACGGTTGACAATCAGGATGTTCTCTCGATCGCGAGAACTAACCCGTTTGACTTAATTATCACCGGACGGAAAACCTCCGGACCCGAGGACCTTGAGCTCCTTCGCAAAATCAGGAGCGCTCGCCCGCATGTCCGCCTGATTATCCTCACCGATCAATGGACTCCCGGCGACGTCATTGCTGCGATGCGTGCAGGGGCCTTCAGTTATTTCGTGGCTCCGTTCGAGCCTTCTGCACTCGCCGCGATGGTCCGTGCGGCCATGGCCGAGCCCTGCTGGGACGACGGTCTCGAAATCCTTTCCGCCACGCCCGCATGGGTTCGCTTGACGGCCAGGTGTGATCTTCTTACCGCAAATCGCCTAGTGCAGTTTATGGAAGCGATCGGAGACATACCCCTGGCTGACAAGCAACAGATCATAACCGCCTTCAGAGAAATTCTAGTCAACGCCATGGAACATGGCGCACATTTCAATCCCACCCAACACGTGGAAATCTCCTTCATCCGTTCGCGTCGAGCGATAGCCTGCCGCGTCAAGGATCCCGGCCAAGGTTTCTCGCTCGACGAACTCCGCCACGCAGCCGTTGGTAGCTCACCCGAGGATCTGTTCAGCCACATGGCAGTTCGTGAAGCGCAGGGGTTGCGGCCTGGTGGCTTCGGCGTGCTGTTGGCAAAAAAACTTGTCGATGAACTGATTTACGATGAAAAGGGTAACGATGTTGTGCTTGTCAAATATCTAGATCCACCTACACTGCAAACTGCCTAGTGTTACAGCGCGGTCCCCAGCAACTATCCCGAGACGCTGATCTTTCTGTTCCGTGCCGCTGCAATTCTACCCTAGCCGCGTTGTTTGTCCCACGCTGCGTTTGGGTTTGCTGATCGACGGCGCGCCCTTGTCTTTTCCGAAAAGGTCCAGAATTTCTCCCAACTGACCCCCAATGGGTACGTGCGCTGCTCTCAAAACGTGACTGTACCCGGCGATGGTCCGATCCGCGTCGCTGTGGCCCAGTCGTTCCTGAGATCCCCTGTCAGTATTGACAATGGTAAGCCTCGACGAATTATGTCAAAAACAAGACGCGTGCAAGTCCTTGGCGCGGTCGGTTGTCACGGGATCCCAGTTTGCCGCCCTGAAACATGGGAGGCAACTGCTTTATTTTGATGCGAATAAGCTGGACGAGAAAATGGAGGAAATTCAATGGTATTTACAGGTAAGAAGTGGAAGACAGCGATTCTAGGATGTGCATTGAGTGTGGCGCTGCTAGGGGGCCAAACGGGCGCGGCCGCCGCTGGTAGGCCACAAATCACCGCGGATCAAAAATCGAAAATCACCGGAACCATCGTTTCCCGCAATGGGGACTTGGTAAAGGTGAAAGACAAGAAGTCGGGACAAAACGTAGTGATCAGCATTTCTGACAATACCAAAATCGAACGGAAAAAGGGCAAGTATGAATTTTTCCGCCACACCAATATGGACATGACGGCGATGGTGCCTGGCCTGACCATCGAGGCGGAAGGTGTGGGAAACGCCAAAGGACAACTGGCAGCGAGCAAGATTTCATTCGTGCCGGATGTATTTGCCATAGAGGTAGCAGAAGAGCAACAGGTCATGGCCAACAAGGCAGCAGCCGGGCAAGCGCAAACGACGGCGAACCAAGGCGTAGCGGCGGCAGGAAAGGCGCAATCGTCGGCCGATGCAGCGCAGGCCTCCGCGAATACGGCGCAGAAAACAGCAAACGCGGCGGGCGATATCGCCGTAGTGGATGCGGCTGCCGTGCAACTGGTGAACAAACGCGTTTCGGATCTGGATGACTACAAAGTCGTGGCGGAAGCCGGAATCTATTTCGCGAGCGGCAAATCGGATCTGGACGCGGCAGCAAAAGCAGATCTGGACACGGTAGCGGCGGCAACAAAGGGTGTCGACGGATACCTGATCGAAATCGCGGGTTACGCTTCAAGCACCGGAACGAAACAAGAAAACCAGAAGCTAAGCGAAGCTCGTGCGGCGGCAGTGACGCAATACTTGCGCGAAAAAGGAAATATACCGATGCGCCGGATCATGGCACCTGCGGGCTACGGTGCAACACATCCAGCAGCAACCAACAGCGATCCACAAGGGCGGGAATTGAACCGCCGTGTGGACGTAAAAGTGTTGCTGAACAAGGGCGTATCTGAAGGCATGTAGTCAGAAGTTCGACAGCGAAGGGGATCGTGGGCTAAATGCTCGCGATTCCCTGCGCTCAAGTCGCAGAACCCGCAAAACACAATCAACTGGCAAAATCCAAATAACCACGATTGGTACATTTGACACTAGCAATAGAGATAAAAGGTTCTAGAATCCTTTATAGATGGTGGGTTATGCTTCCGATTCCGGGGCGAGCTTCGTGGCCTGAATCGCGCCCCGGTCGCGAGCACCTAAGAAAACGGTGCCGTTTCCTAGAAAGGGACAAGAATAATGATGACACGCACAGGTTCCAAATTGCCAATTCGCATGTTCGGGTACGGCGGCATCTTACTCGCTACTTTGCTACTTACAACAGTCAATCTCGTTAATTCTCAAGAGGACAAGAAGATTGAGACAATCGACGCCACTGCGATGGGAACGAGTACGCAGTTAGGCCAAACGGTCAGCGTCAAGGTCATCATCTCGAGGTTTTCCACGGAAGAGGACAGAGCAGTCCTCGTCGATGCTTTTAAAAAAGGCCAGAACAAAGGCCTTGTTGACGCCCTGTCGAAGATGCCATCGGTTGGACGGATTGCCATCACCGGCACCGTTGGTACTGACCTCGCGTACATTCGCTTGATCCCCACCGGCACCGGTCGCAAAATTCGTTTCGCCACGAACCGCCGAATCCAATTCGCAGAAGCTTATGCAAATTCCCCTTCCAAAGCCTACGATTTGACCGCTGGAGAATTCGATTTGAACGATTCCGACAAAAACAAAAGCTCGGGCGTTCTCTACCCTGCTGCCCAGCTGGTCATTAACAAAGAGGGCCAACTTGAGTTTCAGCTCAGAAAGAATCACTGGAGGCTGGTGAACATTATCGACTGGAATCAGGCTGGCGTCGCTAAGTAATACAGCCAGGCCCCAATCTCGCAATGTTGCGCCAAACTATTGAGCGTGACAAAGAATCAGAAAGAGCTTATCCATCGGCAAGCCACTAAGCGACGGTGTAAGTGACATGAACCGACGGGGGTTTTTGAAGAAATCCAAGGCGCTAGCACTGCTGCCGCTCTCCCCGCGCGGGCTCTTCGCAAGTCCGGCATTCCGGCGCCAACGCCCGACGGATGCGGGTTGGCCCTCCAAAGAAGAGTGGAAGCAGCTGAGCAACGCGGTCGGTGGGAATTTAATTCCTGTGGATTTCCCTATGACAGCATGCGTGACCGAGCCGGGTGGTACTGGTTGCAAGAAACTATTTACGGATCTGAAAAACCCGTATTACATCGGTGACAATCCAGGGCTGACGCAGACTCTGGGTTGGATTGACGCCTGGACCACGAAGCCAAGCGTCTACGCAGTCGCGGTGAGAAACGCAGATGATATTTCTGCCTCGGTGAGCTTTGCGCGCGAACATGACTTGCGCGTTGTGGTCAAAGGTGGCGGCCACAGTTATCAGGGCACATCGAACGCGCCCGATTCGCTGCTGATTTGGACCCGTCACATGCACGACATTGAAATGCACGAGGGCTTTGTTCCCCAGGGCTGCCGGGGCAGTGAAGCGCCGCAGCGCGCCGTGACCGTGGGCGCGGGGACCATCTGGATTCAAGCGTATAACGCCGTTACAACCAATGCCGGCGCATACGTGCAAGGCGGCGGTTGCACCACAGTCGGCGTAGCTGGCCTCATCCAAAGTGGCGGGTTCGGAAGCTTCTCGAAGCACTATGGAACGGCCGCGGCTGGCCTACTCGAAGCCGAAGTGGTCACCGCCGACGGCAAAATTCGCATCGCAAACGCATGTACGAATCCTGATCTGTTTTGGGCGCTGAAAGGTGGCGGAGGGGGCAGCTTCGGCGTGGTCAGCAAATTGACGCTACGCGTTCGTGATCTGCCAGAATTCGCAGGTGGTGCTAATTTTACCATCAAGGCCAGGTCGGATGAAGCGTTTCGCCGGCTCATCCGCCAGTTTGTCTCTTTCTACCGCGATGCACTGTTCAACGATCATTGGGGCGAGCAGGTCCACCTGGCAACCGATAACACGCTTGAAGTGAGCATGGTCTTCCAAGGATTAACAACAGAGGACTCGCGAAAGGTTTGGCAGCCATTCCTCGATTGGCTAGGGCGCTCGCCGAGCGACTACTCCATAGAAAAGCCGCCTGAGATTGGCAGCATGCCAACACGACACTGGTGGGACGTCGACTGGCGCAAAGAGCATGAACATCGTGTGTTCAACACGGACCTACGCTCCGGCTCAAGCTCCCACAACGTTTGGTGGAGAGGAGACGGCGGCCAAGTCGGCTGGGTTATCTACGGCTTCGAGTCGCTTTGGATGCCGGCATCCTTATTGCAGAGCGATTCTCAAGAAAGGTTAACTACCGCTTTGTTCGCGGCGTCTCGCAACGAAGAAGTCGAACTCCACTTCAATAAAGGACTCGCAGGAGCACCGCCGGAAGCCATCGCCGCTGCAAAAGCTACGGCGATGAATCCTGCGGTTCTGAACGCATTTGCTCTCGCGATTGTTGCCGATGGGCAAGGCCCTGCCTATCCAGGCATTCCCAATCATGAACCCGACGCTGCAAAGGGTCGCAAAGGCGCTGAGAATGTGCGCCGTTGCATGAATGAACTGCGGACTGTCGCGCCAAACGGTGGCGCTTACGTTTCGGAGAGCAATTTCTTTGAAGTGGACTGGCAGCATGGCTACTGGGGCAGCAATTTCGAGCGCCTAGCTGAAATAAAAAAGAAGTATGACCCGAGGGGTTTGTTTTTCACTCACAACGGTGTTGGCTCCGAAGCGTGGAGCGCTGATGGTTTTACAAAACTCTAAGTAATGATTACCGCTTTTGACCCTAAAGCCTCGCCGTTCGGGTCTCCGATTTGGGGGACATCCGATTTGGGGGCCCTTGACTTGAACGGACTTGCGGCCTACTCTGCCTTCTGAGGTTCCCTCCCTTAGTTAGAATCGAGCTAGGAGCCACCGCATGCGCATTTTCCTTACGCTGGCGCTCGCAATGGCATTTCTGGTACCCGTGGTGGCAGCTCAGAAGCCCCCGTCTCCGACACCTCCGGCTTCTGCTTCCCCGAGCCGCGCTGCGAGTCCAGTTACCTCGATTACGGAGCCAACCCAACCCACGGGGGATCTAGTGATGAATCTCCTGGGACGTGTTGGCACCGAAGACGGGTCGCCTGTTCCAAATGATGTGTTGCTCGAACGGGTTTGCAACGGCAGCGTACGTCAACAGGTGCATACATCATCCTACGGCGATTTCAGCATGCGTCTAGGATCAAGGGCTGATTCTAGCCTTGACGCGAGCGGCGAGCAAAGCTCGCAATCTGACCTGGCTCGCAAGGATGCGTTTCCGGGCATTTCCCAACGCGAGTTGACGAATTGTGATCTACGGGCTTCGGCCTCTGGTTTCCGCCAGTCTGTCATCAGCCTGATGGGCCTCGAACCTTCCGGGGGCAGCATAAACGTGGGGATTATTACTGTGCAGCGAACCACGAAGATTGAGGGGCAGACGCTCAGCGCTATCCCCTTCAAAGCATCGAAAGATGCCCGAAAAGCTTACGACAAAGGCCTCGACGCGGAGAGGCGCGGCAAACCCGCCGACGCGCGCAAATACTTTGAAACGGCCGTGAAGATCTACCCGAGATACGCGAGCGCCTGGTTTCAATTGGGCATCTCCTTACAGAACGATAACCAGAAGGATGCGGCTCGCACGGCCTACACTCAAGCTGCGACCATCGACACCAAGTTCCTGCCGCCGTATCTGTCCCTTGCTTCAATGGCCTACGAAGAAGGAAATTGGACGGAAGTCCTTAATTTAACGGATCATATCTTGAATCTTGATCCGTTGAATCACGCCAACGAAACCAACTACATCTTGGATCTCGATCCGCTAAATTGCTCGGAAGCCTATTACTATAACGCGGTCGCAAACTACAAGCTCAACCGCATGGAAGCCGCGGAAAAGAGCGGGCTCAAGGCGGAACATTCTCTCCTGCTCACTCATTTTCCGCAACTACACGTCCTCCTGGCTGAAATCTATGCCAGAAAAAGCAATTACGCGACTGCGATAGCAGAGATACAAACTTACTTAGAATTAGCGCCGCATGCGCAAGACGCGGATCAGGTAAGGGAGCAGTTGGCGAAGTTGAAAAGTCTAGACGGAGCAGGGTCAGCCCATAAAAACCCTGATCATCAGTGACGAACCGAGGACTTCGAGAGGACATACAGTAGCGAACTGACCAGCGATCAAAGCGTGCGGACCGAACAAATGATTGTGCGAGCCTTGGTTGGCCAATCCAACCAGTCTAAGGCAATGTTTTACTTGACGCAGTTGGTGTGGAGGACTAGGCTTGCGGCAATTCGTCGAGGGTGGTCATGCGCTGGTCCCACCAAAGGGTTCAGGCCCCCAGCCAGATGCGCACCAACAAGTGCGTAAGTCGATTTGTTGCTCGATTCCTTCTCCCCATGTTGCCGAGCTTGGCGCTTACCTCTGGGGTATTCGGCCAGGACATCGGAAGCCAGGACAAGGAGTTGCTCGGGAATGGGTCGGTCATCACGGTGACCGTACACGATGATTCGGGAGAGCCCATTTCTTCCTCTGCAGTAGTAAAACTCTTCCATGGCGTAGTTCCAAGCGGGCAACGAGACACCTCGCGCGGGGTCGCTGAGTTTGTTGTGATCGGCCTCGGCGAATTTACCGTGGTGGTATCGGCGCCGGGTTACGCGGAGGCGCGAAAGGACGTCTCCGTCGACACTACGGGGAGAGCGCGGGTGGATGTCTACCTTCGGCTCAGTTTAGGCGGGGAAAGTCGCGCAACGGTTCCGGGTAGACCGGTGCTCGCGCCGAAAGCGAAAGAAGCGCTCGATAAGGGGCAGCGCGCTCTAAGGGAGAATAAACTTCTTGAGGCGG
Source organism: Candidatus Acidiferrum sp. (assembly GCA_035314425.1). Lineage (GTDB taxonomy): Bacteria > Acidobacteriota > Terriglobia > Acidiferrales > UBA7541 > Acidiferrum. The sequence goes on from DATFZN010000124.1 coordinate 10,308, forward strand.
AGAAGTACGTGGGTGAAGCAATGCGGCTCGCCCCCGGTAATCCCGAGGTGCTTTACACTCAAGGGATATTGAGCCTCAAGCAGCGCGATTGGCCGCGGGCGCAAACCGCACTGGAGAAGGCCACGCAGCTCGATCCGAATTCTGCCCCGGCCTTTGCGGCACTTGGATTGGCCTATTGCGACCAGGGAGATTATGCCGCCGCTATCGCCTCGCTGAGGAAATCGCTTGCATTGGATCCTGCCGGCGGGTGGGAAACGCGGTGGACGCTCGCGAAATCGTATTACCAACACCAGCAATATCCCGAGGCGCTCGACATGTCGCAGCAGGCGCTCGCACGATCGAATGGAAATGCTCCGGCAATCGTCCTACTGGTAGCGCAATCATTGACGGCAGTTGAGCGCTATGAAGAAGCGGCGGAAGTGCTTCGCGAATTTCTCCGGGAGCACGCAAATCGACAGGAAGCGGCCATGGCCCGTCGATGGCTGGAAAAGCTGGCAGCCGACGGGAAAATCCGCTCAAACTAATCTGGCATCGAGTCGCGTAATTTGTTTTGCGCTGATGTTCGTAGCCGGGAGCGCTGTGCTTCAGGATTCGATGACTGCCAACCGGCCACTTGGGCGAGGTTCGAAAACAAAGAGGTTACGATTTCTGAACAACAGCTCACTTGCCCTGAGCAGTATCCATCCTCAAAAATCGTGCCGCGTTGTTGTACAAAATGTCCCGCTTCTGTTGGGGGGTCAAGTAATCGGCGTTCTGGATGATGCTGATCGAATAGGCCATCAATTTGGGCCAGAGCAGTTGGTCCGTGCCGAACATCACACGGTCCTCGAATCCGGCATCTACTAGTCGCTCGATATAGCGATTGACTTCCTTGATAGGATAGCTCCAGATCAATCCTGCAACGTCCACGTAGACGTGGGAATTCGCCTGCAGCAGCGTGAGCATCTCTTCGATCATCGGATAGCCTGCATGCATCACTTGAACACGCAGTTTCGGGTGACGCGACAAGAGTTCCTCCAACAGCAGCGGGTTCCCCATGGAGCCACGGAATTTTGGCATCGTCACGTTTGCGCGTCCTGAGCCACCGGTGCCCATATGCACTGCCACGGGGATATCCAGTTCCTCGGCGAGCGCGAAGTAGGCATCGACCGATGGATCGCTCGGTGAGATGCCCTGATATTGGAGTCCGATCTCGCCCATTACCTTGAAGCCGCCGTTTGTAAAGTTTTTTCGCAACTCTTCGAGGGCCACGCGCTGGCCGGGAGGCATCCCGTTCTCAAAGGAAGTGCCGGGGATGATCCGCGTGGGTGCGGCGTCTTTCCATTTCTGCACGGTCTTTGGATCCCCGAAAACGACCGCCGTGACGTTGAGGCGGTCCATCTCAGCTAGAACATCCTTCATGTACTCGCCTGGGGCGGACGGATACAGTGCGGGAGTGCATTGCTCTTTCACCCAACCGAACGGCTCTTCCTTCTCTCTAGGATCAGACGCTGTGAACTTGGGTGTGTTGGGACACATGGGCGCGACAGCGGGCAGGTTTCCGTCCATAGCGTGCACGTGAACATCGATCACCGGTGGAGTCTTGGCCTCGGTGTTCTGAGCGAGCGTGATCGATACGTCGAATGGTAGGAGTACGGCGCAACATAAGACTCGCTTGAAGAGGTAAGAGGACATTCCGATACTCCTTGCGGCTGCGCATACGTGCGGTTATAGAGAGGTATATCACAGCTCACGCATTTATCCGGATCCAGATGGGCACTTCCCGGAAACGTCGAGGCTCGTACCCAAGTTCCCTTTGCACAGACTTATCACGCGTTCCCAGAGAGTGTGCTGGGATACGCCAAAGCGTAGGGATCTCTTTCGCGAGATTTTCGTGAACGGCTTGCAGTTCATCATCGAAGCATGTCGCTACCGACGTCAATCGTCCCGCCTACTGTCTGATTTAGGCGCTAAGCGGACGCGGCTTTTGCCGCAGCCCGGGGGTGATTCTTTTCCCAGGCACGGCGCATCTCGTCGCGCTGCGCCAGCACATATTTTTTGGCATCCTCGAAGCTTTTGTAGACTCGGGTGCCTTTGATCATGTTGCACGGACGGCAGCAGGCCACCAGGTTGGCAGGATCCTTCTTGCCCTTGCGAGCGCGGGGCACGACGAAATCAACGGACATCACCAACGCGTTCTCAAAGCTGGCCTTCCCATCTAATCCGCAGTACCTGCAGCAGAACTGGTCTCGTTCCAAAATTCTCAGGCCTTCGGCTTTGCTGACGGGCATATCCACTCTTGACAGGGTCATGATATTGAACGGCATGGGGCACCTCCAATGCGGGAATCCTAATCCTTCTTAAAAGGTTTGAGAAGAGGAAAGGCTACCCGCGGCAGGCAATTCGTTGTGTTGTCGCTCTAACTAGCCGTTCGCCGCGTCGCAGTAAACTGAAAGCCCGAGAATCCCGATCAGCTGAACACGGGAGATGGACAGTTCATACCGAATCCGGGGGGCAAGACAGGCAGCTAAACCGCACGAGCAACAGAGTCTGATCGTCTATCTGTTTTCCCCAGCGAGCGGCGGCGTCCAAGATTTCTGCGGCAATTACTTGCAGAGGTTTGTGACGCTGCTCGATCAGCAATGACTGCAGGCGCTCAATACCGAACTCCTGATCCGCCGCATCGCAGACCTCCGTTAGGCCGTCGGTTGCAATCAGCAGCAAATCGCCCACACCAGTTTTGACCGTCTGGCTGAGAAATTCGGGTTCGGGCAGCAGTCCCAGTGGGGGAGCATTTGAGGGAAAGGGCAAAACCTTCCCCTCTGTGGCAGAAAAATACAGGATGGGCGGATGGCCCGCATTGGCAAGATTCAACTCGCAGGTGGCATGACCTAGTTCGTGGGTGATGCGAACCGCGGCACATGTGGCATACATCTCCGGTTCCTTCACTTGCGGCAGCACCTGGTTGATCCGAGCCATGAGGGTCGACAATGACGGGCTTTCGACAATACAAGTTCGCGCAGCGGTCTTAAACATGCCCATCAGGATGCCCGCTTGAAGTCCGTGGCCGGAGATATCGGCGACATAGGCCAGCGCGGAGCCATCCGGCCCTTGCACGAGATCTACCAGGTCGCCACCAACCTGTTCGCTCGGCAGGGATACCCCATGCATCTCCCAGAACTGGCTCCTAGTATGAACGATCGGCACGAGAGTGTGCTGGATACTGTGGGCTAATGCCAGTTCCGTCTGCAATCGGATTGAGGTTCGGCCCTCGGAATAGAAGAAAAGCAGAAAAAAAATACCAGCAAGTAGGCATAACGCCAGACTACCCATTGCAGCCACGCGAACGCCGAGTTCGGTCGGAGGTGCCGGGGCGCCCGCATTTAGGAATCGGAGCAGCTTGCCGATAGGGTGGGAAAGAAAATAGTGCAGCGCAACCAACAAAACGATGACCCGCGGGGCCCGTATTGCGCAGAGCAAGTAAACCACTGCCATGAAGCCGGTGAAAACCGTCCACCCGACCACCTCGATGAACGGCTTTTCCCCAAGAACGATAAGATCCAAAAGGCATCCCACCATCCCGACGAGGCAAAAAACCCCGAGTAACAGGAATTTCAGACGCTTCAGTGGGACCAGACGCCAATACGAGCGGCCGCCAGTTCCGAGGACAAACGAAAGAATGGTCTGGAGTGAGTTCCTGTGTTCCAAGATGGGTGACCGCAAGCATAATACCCTCAACCTGGCACAAACCAAACAGGAGCAAGTTTTCTGATCGTTGCTTATTAAAACAATTTCAGTTGATTAAGTGCGCAAACGAACGCAGGCTCCTTACTCGTAGCGCAGGGCCTCGACAGGATCCAGACGCGCCGCTTTGATAGCGGGATACATGCCAAAGAACAAGCCGACGCTCATCGAAACCCCCACGGCCAGAATAATTGACCAAAGTGGGATGGAGGAAGGTAGGCTGGGTACAGCGAGATTGATTAGCAGGCTGATGGCACCGCCGAGCCCCACGCCGATTATGCCTCCTGCCCCTGTTAGCACGATGGCTTCGGTCAAGAATTGCCAGATTATATCGCGGCGGCGCGCGCCAATAGCCTTTCGGATGCCGATTTCGCGAGTGCGCTGGGTTACCGACATCAGCATGATGTTCATGACGCCCACGCCCCCAACTAAAAGACCGATCGAGCTAATTACAGAAATCAAAAGAGCTACCGACCCGGTGATCTGCCGAAACTGGTCTGCGATCTGCTGGGCGCTTGAGATGCCGAAATTGTCAGGCTTGTCATACGGCACGTTTCTGCGGCGGCGCAGCACGGCGCGGATTTGGTCTTCGGCTGCAGCCATCTGTCCGGCATAAGCCTTGGCGCCAACAAAGTTCTCATCATCTTCAGGGATATGTTTATGATAGGAACGATACGGCACCATGATGGCCTTATCGGCGGATTGATCTTTGACGAAACCGCCTTTGCGCGGTTCAAGTACTCCGATCACTTCGTAAGTGACGCCATTGACCATGATGGGTTTTCCTAGTGGGTCCATATCTGGATATAGCGTTTTGGCGATATCCGCGCCAATCACCGCAACATCCGCGCGGTGCAAGTTTTCAGCTTCACTAAAGAAACGGCCCCTGCTTGGCCGGGAATTAAAAACTTCCTCGGTGGCCGGAAGCGTTCCGTTGTAATCAACGCCCGATACTTCTTTGCCCAAATAACGCGCCGTAACGGGTCCGCGCTGCGGTCCATCCTCGACAAAACGAGGATATAGACTGGCCGTAACCGTGCGTACTGCAGGACAAAGCTGTTCGATCGCCTCAGCATCCTCGAAACTGAGCGGTTTACGTTCACGCTCGTCGGCCGTGAGTCGCCCGCTATGAATGCCCGGATCGAAGCGAAATATGAACAGCGTCTCAGGGCCGTAGTCGGTGAGGTAGGCGTTCACCTCACCATACACACCAACGAGAATCGCGACGACCGAGAGCAAAGCGGTAATTCCTATGACCACTCCCAACACCGTGAGAAACGCTCGCATCTTGTTCTCGCGAAGGGTCGCGAGTGCCATCTTCGCATTTTCCTGAATGTTCATACCCATACTGATTCCTGACGAAGTCAGATCTCCTGTCTTAAGGCCTCAATGGGCTGCAATGCGGCAGCTTTTCTTGCCGGATACAGGCCAAAAAAGATACCGACAACGGCCGAGATTAGTTCGGCGATCAGGACCGCGGACAGTGGCACGGACATCGGAACAGATGTGGTTGCCGTGGTCAAAATGGCGATGGCATAGGCAAGGATGACGCCAATACCCCCGCCGATGGCGGCCATAACGGCGGCTTCGACCAAGAATTGCATCATAATGTCGCTGCGGCTAGCCCCCAGAGCTTTACGGATACCAATTTCGCGAGTTCGTTCCGTGACGGCGGCGAGCATGACATTCATGATTACCACACCGCCGATGACAAGGAAGACGGAGACCACTCCAATCATGGCAGTAGCGATGACTCCCGTCAGACTCTTCCAAAGCTGCATCAGCGTCGCCGAATCAAAAATTCCGAAGTTGTCGGTTTCGTTGGGAGACAAGTGCCGCCGGGCCCGCATTAACGCCCGTGTTTCATCCTGGGTCCGCTCCATCCATTCCGCTCCTCGAGCCTGGACGTTAATCCAAATTCCGTCGTAGGAACCATAAATCTTGAAATAGGTTTGAATAGGTATGTACACGAAATTGTCCTGAGACTGGCCGAGTACCGAGCCTATCGCTTTAGCGACGCCGACGACCTCGAAGGGCCGGCCGTCAATCGTTACCTCTTGACCGATGGGATCAGCATTTGGAAAGAGCTTGGTAGCTAGATCGTTTCCAATCATCGTGACAAGCGCACGGCTCTGGTCATCGCCGCTTGAAATGTAGCGTCCAGAAGCGGGTGTCACAATATCAATGTCACCCATGTTGGCAGTTACGCCCCGGATGTTGCAGTCGTCCAAACTTTGCGAGCCGGCGCGAACTTTCCCGGAAGTTCGCTGCTCAACCCCGAGACGCAGGGGTAGTTTCAGGTTCTCTTGCAGGGATTCGTAGTCGTCCCAGGTAACCTTTTTGTTTCTGCGATTTGCCCTAACGTATTCGTCCACGTCGGTAATGATGGGGAATCGCGTAAGCAGAAACACATTGGAACCGAGATTGGCGACACGATCAGCGATATAGTGATTCACGCCAGAAATCAAGGCGATGACCACAATGAGAGTGGAGACCGAGAGGATAATACCGAGCAGGGTCAGAAAAGAACGCATTTTGTGCGCCCGCAGCGTTTCTAATGCCACGCCGATAGGCTCGCGAAGATTGGCTCGCCGTTTCACGAATGCGTCCTTCTAATCAAATCGCCAACCTCATCGATGCGTGACAGCAGATCGAAAGGTATGCGAAGTGACCTATGAGTTCAAGTACGAATGAATATACGCACTCCTGCGCTAGGTACCTTTTCCGTGTAGTGCGCCGGTTTGCGAAAGCGTTGCAACCTCTCAAAAAGAATAGTTCCGAGCCGCGAGCCGAGTCTTCCATTTCGCTAGATATTTGATAGGACCCTTGATACGTCCGTGCTGTCTAGAACCAGTCAGGACATGGGAATTGCTTCCACTAAACACTTCTACGTCTCACCGGGGCCAAAGTTTCACTACCTAGCTCATGGCAGCTGGGGAACCCGCTCGCGACGCTACGCGCTCGGTGCAGCGTTTGCGGACTAGAAACCGAGACTGGTCTCAGCCTATGCCCGTAGTCACTCAGTCGGAAACAGCTACCGCAGCCAGCGACATCATCCGCAAAGTTGTCATTGGATCTGTAGCTTACCGCGTGCCGCTTCCTACCTGCGGCTTGCGGACTGCTCAGTTGCGGTTTGAGCAGTTTCGTTTAGACTCGACAGAAAAGTCAGCGATGTCACGGTGCGATCTTGAGCTTGAGGTCAACGAAATGAGTTATTTCTTAAAGAAACTAACATCGAACTCGCGAGCAGCTTTGATGATTGGTTCTACTGCCCTTCCTTTTGCTGCCTGCTTTGTTCCGACAGTGATGCTGGCGCAATCTCCATCTGCGAATGATGCGAAGGTTTCTGACATCATGCATCAGATGAGCAGTTCGTTCGAAGGATTGGTGAAACGGATATCTCCAGCGGTTGTGGAGGTGCTGGCGACTGGTTTCGGGTCAGCGAGCGACGAAGAGGATCAAGGCTCAACGGCGCTTGGGCGCGAACGCAGCCTTGGCTCCGGCGTCATCCTTGATCCGGACGGCTACATCGTCACGAATTATCACGTGGTGAAGGGCGCCGACCGGGTGCGCGTGGTGCTAACACCTGGGGGAACCGAAGACACTGGCCCGACCGCACTGCTTAAATCGCACGGCAAAATTCTTCCTGCTCGCGTCATTGGCTTCAGTAAGTTGGTTGATCTTGCGGTGCTGAAAGTGGAGGCTACGGGTCTGCCAACTCTGCCGATCGGACGTTATGACCGCATCCAAAAAGGGCAAATTGTGCTGGCGTTTGGCAGTCCGGAAGGCCTGGAAAATTCCGTCACCTTTGGGCTGGTCAGCTCGGTCCTGCGTCAGACGGACGAAAATGACCCGATGGTTTACATTCAGACCGACGCGGCGATAAATCCGGGGAACAGTGGCGGCCCGTTGGTGGATGTCGATGGAAATATAGTGGGTATCGACACGTTTATCTACACAAAATCCGGCGGGAATGAAGGCATTGGCTTTGCGATCCCCAGTGGCATCGTCCGCTACGCCTACGAGCAGATTCGGCAGTATGGCCGCGTGCGCCGCCGCACGATCGGGGCGGATTTGCAATCTCTAACGCCGGACATCGCGCAAGGGTTGGGACTAGCCGGCGACGTTGGGGTGATCGTTTCCGATGTGCTTCCCGGAACTCCTGCGAGCGAGGCAGGATTAAAGATTCAAGACGTCATCGTAGGGATTGACGGATTCCCAATCGATAACTTACCACTCTTCACGCTGGGGCTCTATCTTATGAACAAAGGCAACTCCGCGAAGCTGCAAGTCTTGCGTGGGGACAAAAGGATCGAATTGAACGTCCCGGTATTCGAAGGCCGGAACGAGCCAGGCAAACTTTCGGAAATGGCCGATCCGAAGAAAGATTTGTTACCCCGGCTGGGAGTCGTCGGCTTAACGGTTACCCCGGAAGTGGCAGAGATTCTTGGGGAGTTGCGGATTCCTTCGGGAGTTGTGATCACTTCGATTGTGGATAGTCGCTTGGCAGTCGATTCCGGCCTCGCCGAAGGGGACATCGTGCACTCGCTCAATCGTGCCAAAATTACGGACGTGGAGGGACTGCGCAGCGAATTCAATCAATTGAAACCGGGCGATGCCGCGGCACTGCAGGTGGAACGAAATGGCAAATTAACCTACGTCACTTTCCAGATGGAGTAATCCGGATGTCGGGCAGTTCCCTAGAGCAAGAGAATTAGCTGGCTGGTCGGCCGGCACGTTCGAGGTCGTGTTTACAGAAAAGCTTCATGGTCGGGCATGCAGAATTTTCCTTTGCCGCTACTTATATGAGAAACTGGCTAGTGGACATCCCTTGACCGTCCTGGATTCACCCACTAAGCTAGATTTTCAACATGAACTCGGCTAAACACTACACAGCGAATAGTCGTCGCTCGATCCGTTTTGGACATGTTGTATGCGTGTTACTAGTCGGGTTTCTGCTCTATAACCCGTTCCTTTCCTTGATCCATTCCTCCAGCGGCCTTACGGTTCACCACCTTTCCCGCCACCGATCGACAGTTGGGGCAGGAGAATTGCAGGATTTTTCGCCGCAATCTAAGGCTTCTGCAGTGAATGTTTTGTCTGCTGAATGTGTCAGAGAACTGCTTGTCAGCCCGGCTCAAATTGAATTGCCCGTGCGCATGGAATACCCACCGCTCCGGCTCGTTTTCAGCGATTTTGGGTCGAATCTGTTCTTTCGACCACCTCCCTCCCGATAGTCTTTTTCCCTTTATTTCTTCTGTAACTCCATCGTTCTAATATTGTCTTGAATTTTACATATGAGCGATCGTCTTTCAGCTCGAGCGAAACAAAAATCTGAGCACCGCTACGGATATTCAGGAACAGGTCGATGACACAAAAAACGAAAATGATCCTGGGAATTATTTCGGCATGCGCAGCGGTTGCGGGTTGGCGCTTCTTTGGCCATTCTCCTGCAAAGGCCGACGATCCGAACCACCAGGAAACAACGGAGCCGGTGGCCGCCGTGGTCAGGGCCGAAGAGCACGCCTTAGGCGTTCCTCTGACCCTGGCTGGGGCATTCAAGCCCTTCCAGGACGTCGACGTGCACGCCAAGGTTTCTGGCTACATCAAGACGATCTTCGTCGATGTCGGGACCCACGTTAAGACCGGGCAGACAATCGCGATCCTGGAAGTTCCAGAACTTGCTGCAGAACTTTCCGGAGCGAACGCGGCGGTGAGGGGCGCACAAGAGGAAATCCCAAAGGCGCAAGGTGAACTGAAACGCGCCAAGTCTTCCCATTCAGCCGCCCATGCTATGTACGATCGTCTGAACCAGGCTTCCGAGCAGAAGGCCGGTCTGGTGGCGCAGCAAGAATTGGATAACGCGCAAGCCAAGGACCTCGAAGGCGAAGCGCAAGTTGCCAGCGCACAAGCCGCTCTAAACTCAGCACAACAAGCTCTGGAAGTGTCGCAAGCGAATCAAAGGCGATACAGCGCCCTTTCCGATTACACCCGAATTACCGCGCCTTTCGACGGTGTGGTCACCTCCAGATACGCCGATACCGGAACACTGGTGGCTGCCGGAACCTCTTCTGGCAACATGGCCTTGCCAGTCGTCCGTATCGCGCAAATCTCAGTCCTGAGGCTGGTTCTTCCGATTCCCGAGTCCATTGCTGGAACAATTCGCCTTGGAGACCCCGTAAAAGTGCACGTGCAAGCGTTGAATCAGGATTCCATTGGAAGAGTTTCGCGATTCGCAAACTCTTTGAATCCTCAAACCCGCACGATGGAAACAGAAATCGATTTTCAAAACCCGAACGGAAAGCTGCTACCAGGGATGTACGTCCAGGCCTCGATCGCGCAAGCAGCCAAGAAGGAAATGCTCACAGTTCCACTCGAAGCAGTGCAGAGAAGCGGATCAGAAGGAACTGTGCTTTACGTGAATTCCCAAGATGTTCTTGAAGAAAGAAAAATACATCTCGGTCTGGAGGGTAGTTCACGAATCGAAGTTCTCTCCGGGTTAGAGGCCGGGGACAGAGTTGTGATCGGGAGTGCAACCGAATTTCGCGCCGGAATGAAAGTTCATCCCAAAGAGATCGATATCACCCAACCAGGACAACCGGGTGAGTCGGGAGCAAAGTAATGCCAAAATTTGCTCTTGCCTATCCCTATTTTATTTTGATGGTCTGCCTGGTAGTGGCCGTGGTTGGCGTCGCTACGGTCAGTCGCATGCCCGTCGACTTATTCCCTGAAATTAGAATTCCGGTCGTGGTCGTGGCCACATTCTATTCGGGGATGCCTCCACAACAGATCGAGGCAGATATCACCAACACATTCGAACGCTTTTTCACTCTCGGCAGCAATATTGACCACATTGCATCTCGTTCATTAACCGGGGTCAGCCTCATTAAAATCTATTTCAAACCGGGCACCGACGCCAACGCCGCTCTAAGCAACATCGCCAACTTGGCCATGGCCGATCTCCGGCGTCTCCCTCCGGGGACCCTGCCGCCCGTAGTTCTAAAATTTGATGCTTCGAGTCTTCCCGTTTGTCTCGTCACTCTGAAGGGCCAAGGCTTAAACCAGACACAATTGAAGGATCTGGCTCAGTTTCAAGTAAGAAACCAGATCGCAAACGTTCAAGGCGCTTCGGTCCCTCAACCGTTCGGTGGAACTTACCGCCAAATTCAGGTTTACGTCGATCCGGTGAAACTGGAAGCTCATCAACTTAGTTTGATGGACGTGGTCCACGCAATCAATGATTCCAATCTAATTCTGCCGGCTGGGGACGTGCGCATTGGCAATCGCGACTACAACATCTACGCCAACAGTCAGGTCGCAACTCCGAACGATGTAAACAGCATTCCTCTAAAGACCGTTGGCCTTGGTTCGGTGCTCGTCGCGGACGTGGGCAAAGCGGAAGACTCTGGCGCCATCCAGACAAATATTGTGCGCATCGACGGTCAGAAGTCCGTCTACATTCCGGTGCTGAAACAAGGCGGGGATAGCAACACTATCGCCATCGTGAACGGCATCAAAGAAGCCGCCAAGCATTTGGTTGACATACCCGATTCGCTGAGAACCGCCGTGGTATTTGACCAGTCAATCTTTGTCAAGACGGCGGTGAAGAACCTCCTGAAGGAAGGAGGTATCGGCCTGGTCTTGACCGCCATCATGATTCTTCTCTTCCTCGGGAGTCCGCGAGCTACTTTCGCGGTCTTACTGTCGATTCCCTTATCTGCATTGACTTGTTTACTGGTGATGAACGGTTTAGGCGGGTCGATCAATACTATGTTGCTTGGCGGCCTGGCACTGGCATTTTCTCGTTTGATCGACGATTCCGTCGTGGTCCTCGAAAACATTTTTCGGTTTATGGAAAATGGTGTGGAGCCGCGCGAAGCCGCTGAGAAAGGCGGCATGGAAGTGGCGCTTGCAGTTCTTGCCGCCACTTCGACTACCTCCATTGTTTTTTTTCCCGTCACTTTCTTTTACGGGGTCAGCCGCTACATCTTTGCCGACTTAGCTCTGGCCGTAGTTATCTCCATTTTCGCTTCCTATCTCTTTGCTATGACTGTCGTCCCCCTCTATTGTGCCTACTTTATTCGCGTCGACAGCCACGACAAGAAACCCGACGAACTTCACGAAGTTCACAAGGGCCTTTTCGGAAAAGTCATCCACAAGTTTAGTGCGCAATTTCAACGGCTGCTCGACTACTACGAGAAAAATGTTACTCGCGCACTCGAAAGACCAGGTCGAACCGTTCTTTTCATTCTTGGGGCAATCGTCTTGGTGACGGCTCTAATTTTTCCCTTCGTCGGCCGGGCTTATTTTCCGCGAACCGATCCCGGCCAGTTTGTAATTAACATTAAGGCTCCAACCGGAACGCGACTGGAGCTTACCGAACAATACGCTGCTCGTATCGAGAGCGATATTCGCTCGGTCATTCCTTCAGACGAACTCGGTATGATCGTTTCCAATATCGGTATCAGTTCGGATCTTTCTGCCATTTATACGTCCAACTCCGCAATGCACACCGCTTTCATTCAGGTCAGCTTGAAAGAGGATCACCGCGTCGGAAGTTACACGTATATGGAACGTCTGCGCAAAAAGCTTGCTGCTGAGTTGCCCCAGGTAAGCTCCTATTTTCAAGCCGGTGGACTTGTCGATTCCGTCGTTAACCAAGGACTGCCCGCACCGATCGACATCCAAGTCAGTGACAACGATTTAGAGGAAGCGTATGGCATTGCCACTAAGCTCGCTCTTGAACTGAAAGCAAAGAAGGGTGTGAGCGACATTTTGATCCCGCAGGACATCGACTATCCGGGACTTGAGCTCAATATCGACCGCAAGCAAGCCAGTCTGCTCGGTCTCACTCCAAAGAACGTTGTCGACAACGTGATCACTGCTCTTTCTTCGAACGGTATGATCGCGCCAAGCTATTGGATTGATCCGAAGTCCGGCAATAATTACATGCTCACCGTGCAATATTCCACCAAACAATTGGATTCGATGACCATGTCCGATTTCAAAAACATTCCTCTGCGCGCCGAAAATTCCAAGCGCAATACCCCATTGGAATCGGTCGCTAAAATAGAGCCGATTAATACCCCGACCGAGGTGGACCACTACCAAATCCGCAGAGTAATTGATGTGTACATCATGCCAACAGGCGAGGACCTCAGCAAGGTGAACGAGGGGGTTCAAACGTTGGTAAAGGGCCTTTCACTTCCCAAAAACGCGACTGTTCGCGTGCGCGGCGCAGTCGTTGGCATGAGTGAATCGTTTTTCCGCTTCGGGGTCGGATTGTTACTGGCGGTTGTTCTTGTTTATCTCGTATTGATGGCGCAATTCCGCTCCTTCATTGATCCCTTTATTATTTTGACGGCTATCCCGCCCGGCCTGGCCGGCGTCATTCTCATTCTTTTTCTGACTCGTTCGACCCTGAACATCATGTCCTTAATGGGAGTCATTATGATGACTGGAATCGTCGTCTCGAACAGCATCTTGATTGTCGAATTCTCTGGAATTCTTCACGAACGCGGGATGGAAATTCATAAAGCCGTCGTCGCAGCGTGCAAAGTCAGGCTTCGTCCGATACTCATGACTTCTCTTGCCACTCTCCTTGGTCTGCTTCCCATGGCCTTGGGCATCGAAGCAGGAAGTGAACAGTACGCGCCGCTGACGCGCGCCGTAATTGGGGGATTGGCGGTTTCTGTAGTCGTCACCGTCTTCCTTGTCCCGGCGGTGTACCTGGTGATTCATGGAAGGAAACCACGGCAAACCCAAATAAACACCGCCGAGGTGCAGTCGTGAGAGTCAACCTCATCCGAGCGGCGGTACTCTTCGGCGTATTTGCGCAAGCTCTTCCGGGACAAGACAAGCCCAGCAATCCGATTCCTTCCGAATCTATCCAAAAAAGTCTCTCAACAGCGACGCCGACTCCGGCGGCTTCTGCTTCGCAAAGCAATGTCCCCACCGGCATGGAACTGACGATTCAGCAGGCGGAAGCGATCGCATCGCGAAATAATCCTCAAATCACAGTCGGCCGGTTAGAAGCGCTGCAATCGCGTGAATCTGTCAGAGAAGTTCGCTCCGCACTTCTTCCGCAAGCCTATTTGAGCGTAACGGGAGTCGAAGCGAATCCAGGTTCGCGAATTGCTGCGGGATACATCAGCAACTCTGTCGTCTATCCGCGCATCGCTGCCGGTGCAACCGTCAACCAATTAATCACGGATTTTGGCCGCACGAACAATCTTGTCTCGAGTCAGGAATATCAGGCAAAAGCGGCGAACGAATCGGCTATTGCCACGCAACAACAAATTGTGCTCGCGGTCGATCAGGCTTTTTACAACGCGCTTGAAACCAAAGCTCTGAGGCAAGTCGCAGTAGAAACCGTCAACGCCCGACAGTTGCAGGTGGATCAAGTTCAGGCGCTCACCAATGCTAAATTGCGATCCGATGTCGATCTCAGTTTTAGCCAAGTGGATCTTAGCCGGGCAAAGCTGCTCCTCTTAGAATCAAATAACAATTACGAAGCGTCGCTGTCCATTCTTTCAGCGATTCTGGGTTACCCGAATCGTAAGAATTTAATCCTCATAGAGACTCCCAGTCCCGAACTGCCCCCGGCTCTGGAGGCCACTCCGCTAATTGAGCGAGCGCTGCAACTCCGCCCAGAAGTGAGGGAGTTGCAAGATCAGGTAACCGCTGCAACAAAGTTCAGCAAGGCAGAACATGACCTTTTTTGGCCGACAGTTAGCGCAACTGGCGTCGTGGGCTTGGTGCCCGTTCGCGATCCGCATATCCCGAGTTGGTACGGAGCAGCTGGTGTGAACATCAACATACCGGTCTTCAATGGATTTTTGTTCAACGCGCGCGCCAAAAGCGCGGATCTAGGAACTGCAGCCCAACAGCAACGCTTGCGTGACCTGGAAGACCGTATTGCCCGGGACGTTCGCAATGCTTGGCTCGATACGGAGAGAGCCTATGAACGATTAACGGTTACCAAGCAACTACGAGAAGAGGCGAGTCTAACCCTCGACCTAGAACAGGCTCGTTATAAATTAGGTCTCGGCTCAATCGTGGAATTTAGCCAGGCCACCTTGCAAAAGACGCAAGCAGACCTCGAAGATACCGACGCACACTACCAATATCAGGTATCGCAGATAAACCTGGCCTATCAAATGGGAGTTACGCGCTGACGAATCGGCGGGCCCGTTTCGAACTGCCTGGGTGAGAGGCTAGGCGTTGGCCATGGCAACTTCCGCAGGGTTCTCCCTTACGAGCTGAAGCGCCTGCGGCGAGAGTGGCAACTCGTGCAGAATTCTTTCTGTGGCCGCGACTCTCACTTCTTCGTGGAAAAGCCGTTGAAAGATACCATTGGAGAGCAGGTTGCAAATCGAGAGCAAAATCATCCCCTGGTGATGAGCCATCCAAGTGTGGACGATTTTGAATTCCCTTTTCTTTACGCCCACGGCCTTTAAATATTCCGCGGACTCATAAAACCCATATCGCCCATTCCAGCCCAATAGATCCATGTCTCGCAGATTGGCAAGGGCCTCCTGTGGATTTGTGCTTAAAGCCAGAGCCGACGCGTATGGGGTAATGACCACCTTGTCGGGAAGATCGACTTTCAGGGCCAACGGAGGCAGACCGAACGCATGATACTCAAAATGACCCGCATCGTTCTTTGCATTGCACGCACCCTCAGAAATTCCCCAGGGAATTTTGAGTTTGCGAACAAACGCCTTTTGGCAAGCTACGGCCGCGCGCAAACTCTTTTCAAGCAACGTAGATGGGAAATATTTCATCCAAAGCGCCGGCATCAAATATTCAAACATCGTTCCCGTCCACGAGATAAGTACATAGCGATTTGCATAATGCGTATGTGTGCGCCCCAGGTGGAACCATGCTTCTTGAGGAATGTCATTCTTGGCAATGGCCACGAATACCGCGCTGCGCGCTTCGGAAGCCAGCAAATCATAAAAGCTTCCCTGCAGCTTCTCTTGCCCTGCATCGTATCCAACCGAGAGCGCTTTGCGCCCCTCATCGTAGAACAGCCCGAAGTGCATTTCCTCTACAAGCGTTTCGGCATCACCGGCAATTTGTTTGAGTTGCGAGCGTAATTGGTCCACCTCTCGGAAACATGCCCCCAACTGAGACTGGAGCTGCGAGTCAGAAGCCAGTTCGTCGCCCGAAAACATCTCCGCGATCCGGTCGCGATAGTTCGCCAGAGTCAGGGAACCCCAGAATTCAAAATCGGCAAGTCCCTGTTGAGCTTTTACTTGTGAATTCTCATTCGCCAGCAACCATGGCGCAAACGACTCGGCCAAAAAAATAAGATCTTGCAGTCTGGAGCTAGCTTCCTCACGCCACCACAGTGCATCGACTGAACGCGGCTCAGGCTGTTGCAGCAAACTTTCATCGACCATCTCGATCAATCTTGACGAAGTACGAATCCAGCTCTCCAGACTGTTGGCGCTTTCGCAAGCTGCAATGTGGGCATTTTCCAGTCGCGATATGCGTTCAAGGCTTCTCTCTTCCCGTTTCAACGCCTCGATCGACAGCTGCAAATGATCCAGGATCGCCTCAAACACCCCGGGGGTGAAAATGGGGTCCTGTTCTGCGGTCAGACAGCCTTGTTTCAGGCTCCATAAACAACATGCCAAGTTACCATTGTCGACGCTCGAGATGAATCGCGGTTCGAGGGGTTTCAGTGTCTTTGTGTCGTACCAATTCACAAGCTGGCCGTGGAAGCGTTCTAATTTCAGGGTCGCTTCCATCGTGAGCCGAACGGTGTGAGCAAATCGCGGAAGCGTGAGAATTCCGAGATGATATGCGGCGTAGTGCACATTGAACAGCATTCCCAAATTCGTCGTAGAAATGCGCGGTGCCGGCGATTCTTCTTCTCCCTGAATATTGTCTGGAATCAGCCAGTTATGCTCTTGGTTGGAAAACGTACGGAAGAATCGCCACGTTTTCAGTGCGATCTTACGGGCGTAAGCTTCATCCTTGTCCTTGATGGAACTTCTCGCGGGACGAAGGGGGCGATCCAGCCACTTCGCCGCGGCTTTTGAGAAAAACCACAGAATCAAGATTGGCGAAGCAACGAGCAGTGCCGCCGGCCGAAAATAGGCCAAAGCTACAGCAATCAGAACGGCAAGAAGCGGCGTAAGTTGCAAATAAATGTCTACCGGCGTCTTTCGCTTTTTCTCTAGCTCGGATTGAGCGGCGGTCTCCCATTCGAGCAACTTCCGACGGCTGATTGTGAGGCGAAAAACAGTTCGGATGATGGCGTCGAGCGTTACCAGGGATTGATGCGGCAAAAATGCCAGGAACACCAGCACGTTGATCTGCGAGGTGACAAACCCGTCGACGACCTGTCTTGCACCGGCCAGCTTTTGGTTTGAATTCCACAGGCGCAATAAAGCCAGCATTCCTTGCACATAACTCGGGATGAGCAACAGTGCTAGGACCGCGATCGTCCAGCGTGCGGGTGAACCAGGCAACACAAACCAGCAAGCGAGAAGAAGGATAAAGGTCGCCGCTTCGATCACACTGCGCCGCAGATTGTCCAAAATCTTCCACCGAGAGAGAAAACTCAATGGGTTTTTCACCACCTCGCCCGAGGCATTGGGTACTTTCGGAAACAACCAGCGAAGGACTTGCCAATCTCCGCGAACCCAGCGGTGCTTGCGGCGGCTGTGCGCGCTAAAGTGGGAGGGGTAATCGTCAATAATTTCGACTTCGGTGACCAGCCCGGTTCGCGCGTAGGCTCCCTCAATCAAATCGTGGCTCAAGATCGCATTTGAAGGGAATCGACCACCTAATACCTGGCGGAAGACATCAACCTCGTAAATCCCTTTACCCGTGAAGATCCCTTCGGCAAACAAATCCTGATAAACATCTGAAACCGCGTTGGTGTAAATATCCAGGCCGGTCTGGCCCGAATAAATGTAAGCCAGCCGTGATCGATGAACGGAATTGACACTGATTCCAACCCGAGGCTGAAGAACTCCGTAGCCGTCCCGGACCGTATTCGTCATCGGATCAATCAACGCCTGATTCAATGGATGAGCCATCGCTGCCACCAGGCGACGTGCTGAGTCCCGCGGTAATTGAGTGTCGGAGTCGAGGGTAATCACGTAGCGCACATTTCGTAGCAACGAGGGGTCACCCGCTTTTACCGGGAAGCGGTCCCCCCCGCCGCGCAGGAACTCGTTGAAGTCGAGCAATTTCCCACGCTTGCGCTCCCAACCCATCCAGGTCTGATCTGTTTCATTAAATGTACGGTACCGATGCAAATGAAAAAACTGGCTGGAACCGTGCTTGCAGTACCTCTCGTTCAGCTCCTCGATCAACGTCGCACAGTAGGCAACCAGTTGATCTCTTTCGTCAAACGGTTTCGCGGAATCCGGTGGGTCGGTCAATAAGGCAAAAGAAAGATTCGGGTCGACGTTTCCCAAATAACGGATCTCCAGGGTACGAGCCAAATCCCGCACCTGATCTTTCGAAAGGAGCAGCGTCGGGACGGCGACCACTGTTTTGCAATCCTCGGGGATTCCGTGTGAGAAATCCATCCGTGGAAGAACTCGAGGCTCCAGCAGAAATAAAATAAATGGGTTGATCACTTCAATCGCGGCCTCGCTTACGGGCAACAAAAACAAAAGCGTTGCGGCAATAAACGGGACGCCAACGGGAATGCCACTCAGGATGAACATCATGATCGCAATCAAGCAGAACTCAACGCCGAGAAAGTAAAATAACTCTGGAGCCTCCTTTAATACCGCACGAGCAAACGCCATTCCTTGGGGGCGGTAGGCAATCTCCCTCTCAAGCAGAACACGTCCCTTGTCGACCAAGTAGTAGCCCACGTGGCTGTGCCGCAGGCCCTGGCGGGAACCTAGCGGAAATTTGCCTAATGCAACCGTGCCCATGCGCACGGCGAGTTCCGCAACTTGTTCTTCGGTTCGGTCTGAAAATCGTGCGAGTAGTTCCACGGCTTCGCGATAATAGGTACAGCTTCGGAAATCCATGCGCGGATAAGCGCCTGCCGGATCCTTAGCGAGAACGAGTTCCGTCCTGCTCAACGATCGAAACGTGGTTTTCCAGGCCGCTTTTCTGACACGATCGAGTACGGTGAAAATCTTCTCAATTTGTTCTTCTCCTCCGGTTTCGTGAGTCTCGCGCGCCCGCTGCACCCTTTCGCCGAGATTGTTTAGTAATTCGAGCTGCAGCATCGGGCTGAGCAGCCAGATTTCAGCCATTTGGAAAGCGCCGGACTCCTGCACAACTTCCATGTAGTTTCGGAATGAGACTTCCTCAAATTCCAAGTTTGTGGCCGCCAGATAGGATCTTGCCGCCACATACGATCTCGGCAAGCTTTGCCCGGTCCCCACACTTACTTGAGCAAGAGGGGCCATCCCGCGAAGCGAATCTTGCACATCGAGAGCTGTAGCTTGCAAAAGCAGCCGGCCCCTCAACAACATGCGGTAAAGAGAGTCTGGCAATCCTCGGGTGCCTTCGTCTTTTACACAATCCCGACGGATACTGAGCAACAGATTGACCGTCTTTTTCAACTCCGCATTCAGGGCCTTATTTTCTGCGGATTTTCCTCGCCATACCCAGGATCGCGAGTGCCGGCGTGCGTGTTCCAAAAGCCCGGGTAGTCCCACCTCACATGACCTATCGTTATTCTCAAATTCCAACTGAACCCTCTCCTCGATGGGAAGATGGTCTGCCGAGCTTTTTGCAAGTCTTGGGGTTACTGCCATTTCGTTTTCCATCTATCTGTAACTGGACGCCTGCATCTCAAACATCTCTGCATACCTGCCGCCACTTGCAAGCAGCTGTTCATGGCGGCCCTCTTCGGAGATCTTTCCCTTCTCCAGAACAATAATCCTGTCCGCCATTTTTACGGTCGAGAAGCGGTGAGAAATCAACAACGATACTTTGCTCTCCGTCAGATCGGCGAATCTTTGGAACACTTCGTGTTCTGAGCGCGCATCGAGCGAAGCGGTTGGCTCATCGAGAATCAATATCTGCGCATCCCGCAGATACGCGCGAGCTAGCGCAACTTTCTGCCATTCACCGCCAGAGAGATCGACGCCTGAATCGAAACGCCGCCCCAGCATCTGCTCGTAGCCCCCCGGCAAATTTTGAATCACCGTATCAGCAAGACTTTTCCTTGCGGCGGACAATATTGCAGATAAATTGTCACTTTCCTCGATTCGGCCAATCGCAATATTCTCCTTCGCGGTCATGTCATATCGCATGAAATCCTGGAAGATCACTGCAATTTGGCTGGCGTAATCCTCAAGATCGTACTCGCGCAGATCTACGCCGTCCAGCAATATGCTCCCTTCCGTAGGATCGTACAAGCGGGTCACCAGCTTAACAATGGTAGTCTTACCTTCGCCGTTTTCACCGATCAGAGCGATGCGCTCTCCTTGGCGTAGCTGCAGATTCAAATTCTTCAGTACCAACCGGGAAGTTCCCGGGTAGCCGAAGGACACATTTCGGAACTCCATTCCTTTTTGAATGGGACGCGGGCAGCGGACGGCATTTGGCTTCGATCGTACGATTGGGGTAAGCGCCAAAAAGCCAAGTAGGTCGCTTAGAAACAAAGATTGATCCGCGATGCTAGAGAACGTGGAAAAGATCGATTGCAGATTTGCGCTGGCACCGGCGATCGCGCCGGCAAGAAATGTCAGGGTTCCGACACTCAATTTCCCCTGAAGTGTCTGATAAATCACGAACGCATAGGCTCCGTAGTAACCAACCGTGCTCAGTAAAGTAAGAAACGTGCTTGCCAGAAACCTGTGCTTGGCTAGCGCCACATTCTCGGTGTAAATGTCGTCAGACAGCTTGGCGAACCGGTCCGTAAGGTGCGAATTCAAGCCGAAGACCTTCAGCTCTTTGGCGCTTTCTTTGCTGACACCGAGGTATCGCAGGTAATCCAATTGGCGCTTTACTGGCGTTTGCCGGAATGCCAGATGGTAGCCTAAAAAAGCAAAGTGACTCTCTCCGATAAATGCGGGTAACACGCACACAATTAGAACCACAAGAAGCCAGGGCGAAAATACCACTATGCTCGAAGCCAGCGCAATCGTTGTAATTGCCTGCTGCACCAGGCGGCCCATCTGCTGAATCATGCCCAGTCGGTCGGTCGCTTGCACTCGAGCGCGCTCTAATTTGTCTTGAAACGAGGGCTCCTCATACATCGACAAATCCAATGAAGACGCGTGGCGCATAATTCGTACGCTGATGTATTTCACATACTTATCGGCAAACAACACGTCCGTGAAATCAACAGTGCGATTTAGAAAGGTGCTGAGGCTAGCGAGCGCAAACTCACCGCCGACCCACCACCAGAAATGCGGGCGGACCACTCCCCGCGAAACATAGTTAACCACTGAATCGATGATGACTCTAGCGATTGCCAACAAGCCGACGGGCATGAGGGCAGTGACCATGCGCAGCCCGAGGCCCCAACTGACGACGACGGGGCTAGCTTCCCAGACAATTTTTAGTACGGAAGGGATGTTACGAAGAGCTTGCAGACGTTTCGCCCACGCGTCCTGAAAGTTTTCCTGAGAGTGCTGAGGCGATTTTGCCATTCTCAATTTTCGCGACGTGGATCGTGAAGGGGCTGCACCAACCCTTCATCGGTCTGTCTATAGTAAAGGTGAATTGTAGAACATGCGGAGATGTTTGTGCATCCATAGGCGACCCTAGGCTCGAAGCTTTGTTGCCACTCCAAAGATGGCGGTTACGGCGAAAATCGCAACCGAACCTTCGCTGAAGGCTCCGGCCAGCACAGACATCGCATGCGTGGTGGCGATTACCACCAGCAGCAGTAGGATCGCGACTAGGATAACAAGGCTTCTGAGATTCTGCATGATTGTGATCCCCTGCACTCTCTCGGTAGCACCTGAAGAACCAACTAATTTTGTTGAATGCGAAGGACTTATAATTGTGAGAGAGGCTGCCATAGCGAACTGTTTGAAGCATTGCTGTACTTTTTACACTGCCAACACTTGGGAACCTGCATGGACCGTCGATCTTTAAAAGTGTGGGGCGGCGCAAAACACTTTGCGCTTTCTCCCATTGTGTGAACAATACAGTCCGGAACAAGTTTGACGGAGGTGGTCGGGATGGTCTCGCCCTGGTTTGGGGAATTCATGGGAACGCTCGTACTGATTTTGCTGGGCGATGGGGTGGTGGCGGCAGTGCTACTAAAGAAGTCGAAAGCGGAGAATGCTGGCTGGATGGTCATCACCACCGGGTGGGCTTTTGCCGTTCTCTGCGGGGTGTTCACGGCAATGGCCTGTGGTAGCCCCGATGCTCATCTGAATCCCGCAGTGACCATTGGAGTGGCCGTTAAATCAGGCGATTTCTCACACGTCGTCTCGTTTCTTTCGGCTCAGTTACTGGGCGCTTTCCTTGGAGCAATGCTTGTGTTTCTTCACTATCTTCCCCACTGGAAGGAAACTCCGGAGTCGTCCTTGAAGTTGGCCGTATTTTCCACCTCCCCTGCCATCCGCGATCTCCCGCTCAACCTTCTTTCTGAAATCATCGCCACCTTTGTCCTGGTGTTCGTCGTTGGCGCAATCTTTTCCAGAAACGTTTCGCACACCGGTCTAACCGCAGGCCTCGGCCCATTCCTTGTGGGCTGCCTGGTTTGGGGTATCGGGCTTTCCTTGGGAGCAACCACGGGATATGCGATCAATCCAGCGCGGGATTTCGGACCGCGCCTGGCTCACTCCCTACTTCCTATCCCCGGAAAAGGTGACTCTGACTGGGGCTATGCGTTGATTCCCATCGTGGGCCCTCTCCTAGGAGGCGCCGCTGCGGGATGGCTTGCTAAGTTGCTGGCATTTTAGCGTAAGCTTCGAGTGCGGCTATGCGCTATTCCTGTACACTCATTTACTCCGAGCAGTGTTGGCCATAGGATAGGGGTGAATGTAGGCACTCTCCCAGGTAGGAACAACCGTGAATGGAAAAGTAAAGTGGGGAATTCTGAGTACCGCGGGCATTGCCACGCGACGCGTACTTCCCGCCCTGCAACAATGTGAATTAGTGGAAATTGCGGCGATCGCTTCGCGGTCGGAAGAGCGCGCAAAGGCGGTTGCCAAGCAATTCGGAATTCCCAAGTCGTATGACTCCTACGATCTGCTGCTATCCGATCCTGAGATCGAGGCGATTTACAATCCCTTACCAAATCACCTGCATGCGGAGTGGACGATTCGTGCCGCCAGCCGCGGCAAGCATGTCCTTTGCGAGAAGCCTATCGCTCGCAACGTAGCAGAGGCTCGGCGCATCCGCGAAGCACGCGATGAGCAAAACGTAAAGATTAGCGAAGCGTTTATGATCGTGACTCACCCGCAGTGGCTTCGTGCTCGGGATATCGTCAATTCCGGCAGAATCGGCAAGTTACTCTGCGCTTCCGGTTTTTTTAGTTATTTCAACGTTGACCCTGGCAACGTGCGGAATGTTTTGGATTACGCGGGCGGCGGGCTGATGGACATTGGCTGCTATCCCATCCGCACGTCGCGCTTTGTGTTTGGCGAGGAGCCGATTCGGGTGATCGGTTGTGTCGAACGAGATCCCAGTTTCAAAACGGATCGACTGACTTCGGCCATTCTGGAATTTCCGCGAGGTCAAGCTATTTTCACCGTGAGCACGCAACTCGTCTACTACCAGCGGATGCAGTTCTTCGGCTCAGAAGGCCGCGTGGAGGTCGAAATACCATTTAACGCGCCCACCGATAAACCTGCGAGGATCCTCGTCGACAACGGAAAAGAGCTATATGCGGGAGGGAGCCAAATCGTCGAAACCGTACCCATCTGCAATCAATTTACGATTCAAGCCGATCTCTTCTCGAGAGCGATTCGCAGCAATTCCGAACTGCCCAACACACTCGAAGATTCCATCCACAACATGGCCGTAATCGATGCCATCTTCCGCTCGAGCACGTCCGGCACTTGGGAAATTCCCGAACGCCTGTAAGTTCAGTACCCCGATCGAATCGATTCTTAACAAAAGGGCCGTCGTCTGCGCCTTTTTTACGAATGGGCCTTATGGGGTGATCTAGTCGTAGTACTCCTGCCCAAGATGCGTGATCAGATCCTCGCCGACCATCCAACGCAGAGTATTCTTCAGCTTCATCAACTGAATGAACAGATCGTGCTCTGGATAGAGTTCCTTTGCAGTCATGGGCGACTTGAAGTAGAAACTCAGCCACTCCTGGATTCCCCTCATTCCCGCCCGCTGTGCCAGGTCGAGGAACAGCACCAAGTCAAGAACAAGTGGAGCAGCCAGAATTGAATCGCGGCAAAGGAAATCCACTTTGATCTGCATCGGATATCCCAACCACCCAAAAATGTCGATATTGTCCCAGCCTTCTTTGTTGTCGCCGCGCGGAGGATAGTAATTGATCCGTACCTTATGGTGAATGGTCTTGTACAGCTCCGGGTACAGATGCGGTTGAAGAATAAATTCGAGGGCGCCGAGCTTTGACTCCTCCTTGGTTTTGAAGGAGCCCGGATCCTCCAGCACTTCCCCGTCGCGATTTCCCAGAATGTTCGTCGAGAACCATCCGTTCAGTCCCAACATGCGCGCTTTGAACGCTGGGGCCAAGACTGTCTTGAGCAAGGTCTGTCCGGTCTTGAAATCTTTTCCGGCGATCGCCACATTGTTCTGTTGCGCCAACTGCTCAATCGCAGGCACGTCTACAGTCAGATTCGGAGCGCCATTGCCGAACGGAATGCCGCTCGTCACCGCCGCCCACGCATACAACATAGAAGGTGCAATCGCCGGGTGGTTCTTCTTCATTGCTGCTTCAAACTTCTCAACTGTGGAGTGGACCTCATGTTGCTTCATGAAAACTTCCGTCGAGCCACACCACAACATCACCATTCGCGAACACTTGTTTTTCTTCTTGAAACTAGCAATATCCTTTTTGATTTCTAAGGCGATGTCATACTTCGTACCGCCCTTCTTCACGTGCTTGCCATCCAGCCTCTTCACGTATT
The DNA here is from genome assembly GCA_035314425.1 of Candidatus Acidiferrum sp. Lineage (GTDB taxonomy): Bacteria > Acidobacteriota > Terriglobia > Acidiferrales > UBA7541 > Acidiferrum. The sequence goes on from DATFZN010000124.1 coordinate 35,042, forward strand.
GGCGGTCAAATGCCGCAGGCATTGGCTTAATCTTCGAAAGGAAGCCCTTTACTGCTGCCAGATGATGCGGGTCGAGGACGCCAGCCTTCGCCGCGGCATCATAGGAGCTTTCCGGGAAGATATCCCAGCCGCCGAAAACCAAATCTTCCAAGCGAGCGAGAGGGACCAGATCCTTGATCTTCGGGGATCGTCCCTCGGTCCTCTTTCCCAGCCGAATCGTCCCCATCTGGGTCAGTGATCCAACTGGTTTTGCTTTCTTCTTTCGTACCAGCTCTACGCCGGCCATAAATGTCGTTGCAACCGCGCCCATGCCAGGAAGCAAAATTCCTAATTTCCCTTTTGGCACAGCAATATTCTTTGGCTTATTCATTTAATTCCTCAGCTGTTCGTAGGTGTTCAGGACAGGTCACCGCAGTTCAGAGCGGAAGCTGTGGCCTAACATTTAATTTTGGGGGATGAGCGCAGGATATGCAAACGAAAAACGCAACTGGCGCGATATCGGAGGCAGACTCTGGATTTCGAAAATTCTACTTTTGCGCTTCCCAAGAGCCGGCCAGATCCAGTTCTACGTCCACGATCGGCTGTACTTTCAGTAGAAAATTGCTTGGATTCTTCAATCCCCACTGGATATACGGCACTTCAAACTTGCCGCTTCCCTTCCAATTGCCGCCGTTCAACTCCGCATGAACAGGCACTGCAATGTCATGCGACCCACCATGCAGCACAAACGTTCCGTGCACCGTTACGTCTGACCCGCCAGAAGTGAAAAATTTCCCGTCTACCTGGGTTGGACGAAAAATCACGTCGGGATAGGTCCCAGTTTCCAAAACATAACTGCGCATTTTCTCATCACGTGTGCTGTTGCCGCTTTCTCCGCTCTTGGCCGAAACAACAATTTCGCCGCTGGCCTTTCCGTTTTCCGGATCGAACTGAAATGTCCCGTTTTTTACGGCAAAAGTTCCGTGCACAGTGTGCAAGGTGCTATCCACTGACCAATGCACTTGACTCCGGGATGGTTCCACTGAGAGCGCAATTGCTCTCGCAGCCGTTTGCACGGCTGGTGGCCTTCTAGGTGTGACGGTGGCGGAGAGAAGCAGTCCAATCCCCAATATTCCTGTTGTCATTCTACCTGCCGACTTACACTCAATACGCATCGAGCAACCTCGCTTACTTTTCTTCCTTTAGGCCGATAAAAATTCCCAACCCATCCGTGCTCCCATACCCAGGATTCTTGACGCGCTTGAATATCCTCCATGAATTGCCAGGAATTCCTGAAAAATCTCTGGCCTTGCGGCCATCGTTTTAATCGCGCGCTGCCTTATTGTCGCATGCCGTCCGAGCAGCACTAGCAATTTACCCAGGCGCGTAGGCCGTTTTGTGAGTCGTCGGTGGGCCTGCTGGTATTCCCCTAAGTCTCCGCTTCTCATGCCTTCCGCCAGCAAGATAGCTTGTGAAAACGCCAGTCGCAAGCCTTCTCCCGTGATTGCATCCACACTTCCCGAGGCATCGCCTACCAGTGCAATCCTCCCGCGACACACATTCTCTAAGGAGCGCATGGAGTTGATCGCCCCGCGCTCCCTGCTGCTGATCTCTCTGTCGGCCAACCTGGTTTTCAAATCCGGCCATTTTTCGAGCGCCCTCTCGAAATTCGCATTCTGGGCCTCGTCTGCCATTACCACAATGCAAATCTCATTCCGCGATAGGGGGGTCACGTAGCCCTGCACGCATTCACCCCAATAGATCTCCATGTAATCCGTCCAGGGTTTCACCCGATAATGCCTGCGGGTGGCAAATCGCTGATGATGACTACGAGTTGCTTCCAAGCCGCTCCATTTCCGCACCCGCGATCCACTGCCATCGGCTCCAACAATCCAATCCGCCGCAACAGAACCGTGCCCTAGCCTCACAGAATTTCCATCGATACCCGTAACGGGGGACCTCCAGAGCAACTGGACGCCTCGTTCTTCCGCCTCCGTGACCAGTAATTCATGCAAGATGGTGCGCCGTATTCCAATTCCTTGTCCGCCCGGAAACTCGGCACACACTTGGTGACCGGTCTGAACCAATCGGATGCCTCGTAAGGTCTGTCCTAAGGCTCGGGGCATCTGAATGTTGAGTTCCCCGAGTACGGCTCGGGTCTCTGGCAGTAACCCTTCGCCACAGGGCTTATCGATCGGATACCCCGAGCCATCTGCGACCATGACTGTGAAGCCTTGCGCGCGCGCAGCGATCCCTGCCACCAGACCGGCTGGCCCTCCTCCAACGACGAATACGTCCACTTGCGCTTTCATGCCAAACGGTTCCTACCTACCCGAGTCAAATTCCCTCCCCAACAACGATAGCAACCAATCCTCGCGACCTAAGGCAGATGGATGCGTGACACTCTCTTCTTGGATGCTCGTTTCCGGATTTAAAGTTCCCAACCTCTGTCTATGTTTTGTCAGAGAACTGTCACAGAACCGGGCTCCCGACCCTCCAAGCGATTTCGGTGCATAACAATGTCTTATAGGAATAAACATTTCTATTAATTTGACTGATTGGGCTCTTCGCCTTCACTCTTGTACGCAAGGGCGATACCCAACTCTGTTCGCCTTGCGTCCTGTAGATCTACAAGCTTGCCCCGTAATGGAAATTGGGGTGAACACAAGCGGGTGCTGGCGGGCCGACAATGCAATCTTACTCAGTTCCGGGCCATCACTCCAAGTAGTGATGGCTTTTTTTTGCAGCACCTTTACATTCTGCGGAGGATCGAGCGTGGCGGAAAAATCACTGAAACAGCGCAGCAGAGTTCTGACCGAAGGAGCCAACCGCGCGGGGGCTCGCGCCATGCTGCGCGCGGTAGGCCTAAGGGATGAAGATTTCTCCAAGCCACTCATTGGAATCGCCAACACCTGGATTGAGATTGGGCCCTGCAACTATCACCTGCGCGAATTGGCCGTCCATGTCCGCAACGGAATTAAAGCGGCCGGTGGTACTCCTCTCGAGTTCAACACTGTTTCCATTTCCGATGGCATCACGATGGGCACCGAGGGAATGCGCGCATCCCTCATCAGTCGTGAAGTGATCGCCGACTCCATCGAACTCGTTACTCGTGGCAATATGTTTGACGCCCTTGTGGTTCTTGTCGGTTGCGACAAAACGATTCCCGGCGGGGCGATGGCGCTTGCTCGCCTGAATATTCCTGGACTGCTGCTCTACGGCGGTTCGATCGCCGCAGGTCACTATCAAGGCAAGTCCGTAACGATCCAAGATGTGTACGAAGCAATTGGTGCGCATGCCCGCGGCAAAATCACCGACCAACAGCTTAAGGATCTTGAATGTTCCGCATGTCCCGGCGCGGGAGCGTGCGGCGGCCAATTCACGGCCAACACAATGGCGCTTGTTTGCGAATTTCTGGGTCTTGCGCCCATGGGGATTTCAAGCGTACCGGCAACGGACCGCGGAAAAGCGCACGCAGGCGAACTCGCCGGCAAATTGGCGCTCGACCTCCTGCGCAAGGATCTGAAGCCTTTGCAAATCCTCACCAAGTCTTCGATCGAAAACGCGATTGCCGGGGTCGCCGCCACAGGTGGCTCCACCAACGCGGTGCTGCATTTGCTCGCCATCGCTCGCGAAGCTGGCGTTCACCTGACCATCGACGATTTTGATCCGATCACTTCGCGCACTCCGATCCTCGCCGACCTGAAACCCGCAGGAAAGTATGTGGCTACAGAACTTTACGAAGCCGGCGGCACCGCCCTGGTTGCGAAACGCATGCTCGAAGCGGGGTTGCTGAAGCGCGATTGCATCACCGTCACGGGGAAAACAATCGGTGAAGAAGCCGCGGCCGCCAGAGAATTGCCCGGCCAAGATGTGGTTCGCACCAAAGATAATCCGGTCAAAGCGAGCGGCGGCTTGCTCATCCTGAAGGGCAATCTCGCGCCGGAAGGTTGCGTGATGAAAGTAGTCGGCCACAACACCCAAAATTTCCGCGGCCCTGCGCGTGTCTTCGACAGGGAAGAAACCGCCTTTGCCGCCGTTGAGAAAAGCCAAATCAAGGCGGGCGATGTCGTCATCATTCGCTACGAGGGCCCTCGTGGTGGCCCCGGAATGCGCGAAATGTTGGGCGTGACCGCGGCTCTTGTTGGCGCGGGTCTTGGCGAGTCCGTTGCGCTTTTGACCGATGGCCGTTTTTCCGGGGCCACTCGCGGCTTCATGGCGGGCCACGTTGCCCCGGAAGCCTTCAACGGGGGGCCAATTGCAGCAGTCCAGGATGGCGATACGATCATCTTCGATTTGCCAAGGCGCACAGTGTCGATCGACATCAGCGACGCCGAATTACAGAAACGCCTGGCGGCTTGGAAGGCTCCGAAGCCGCGATTTGCGCAGGGAGTGATGGCAAAGTATGCCTACCTCGTTTCTTCCGCGTCTCTCGGTGCAGTTACTTCCGTGCCCTCAAATGTTTCCTCCGGCGTAAAGCCGGGATCCTCGGGGAGAACTCTATGAAGCTGACCGGTGCGGAGATCCTTTGCGAAACGCTCACTCGCCTTGGGGTGAAGCACGTCTTCGGCTATCCGGGCGGCGCGATTCTTCCTGTCTATGACGCTCTTGGAAAATCGAAGTTGCATCACATCCTCGTCCGCCACGAACAAGGCGCAACCCACATGGCTGATGGCTATGCGCGCTCTTCGGGGGGCATCGGTGTGGCGATGGCTACTTCCGGACCCGGCGCCACCAATATGGTCACTGGCATTGCCACTGCCATGCTCGACTCTTCCCCGGTTGTCTGCATCACAGGCCAAGTCAGCAGCAAACTGCTTGGCACTGACGCGTTTCAGGAAATTGACATCACCGGCATCACCATGCCGATTACGAAATACAATGTTGTCGTTACTCGAGCGGAAGATGTGGCGCGCGCGGTTCGCGAAGCATTCATCATCGCCATTTCGGACCGTCCCGGGCCTGTGCTCGTCGACATCACGAAAGACGCACAGCAAGCCACAGCAGAATTTGATTGGGATCTAAGCACACCTAAACTTCCCACCAAACGCATCCGACACAATCACGATCAAGTTGAATTCGATCGTGCCGTCGAACTGCTGAACGAATCCAAGCGCCCGATCGTCCTTGCCGGCCGCGGCATCATGCTTTCCGGCGCCGTGCAGCAGTTCGATGAGTTCGTTCGCTCGAGCAACATTCCCGTTGCCATGACCCTTCTTGGCATCGGCTGCTTTCCTGCTTCCGATCCACTCAATCTCGGAATGATGGGAATGCACGGAGAAGCATGGGTCAACACGGCCATTCAGGAAGCCGACTTACTGATCGCGGTTGGCATGCGTTTTGACGATCGCGTTACCGGGGATCTCCGCACCTATGCACGCAATGCCCGTAAAATCCACATCGAAGTCGATCGTTCCGAAATCAACAAGAACGTAAAGGTTGACGCCGCAATCATTGGCGACGCGGGAGCGGCTCTCCGCAATCTTCTGCCGCATATTAAGACACGCGATCACGCTCCCTGGCTTTCGCACATTCGCGAACTGAAAGGTGATTCCGCAGTGCGGGATATTCAATCGCTTCCGGACAGTGGCCATCTCTATGCCGCACACGTCATCAACGATCTTTGGAAGGTGACCGGGGGCAAGGCCATCGTGGTCACTGACGTCGGCCAACATCAGATGTGGGAAGCGCAGTATTACCACCACGATCAACCACGAACCCTGATCACTTCCGGTGGTCTGGGCACCATGGGCTTTGCCCTGCCGGCAGCCATCGGGGCAAAATTTGCGAATCGAGATAAGGAGGTTTGGGTCGTCGTAGGAGATGGCGGCTTTCAGATGACTTCCTGTGAACTCGCCACGATCGTCCAAGAAAAAATCGACATTAAGATCGCCATCATCAATAACGGCTTTCTCGGTATGGTTCGGCAGTGGCAGGAATTTTTCTACGACAAGCGTTACGTCGCAACTCCCATGGTTGCGCCCGATTTCGTCGCTCTCGCAAACGCGTTCGGAATCCGTGCTGAGCGCGTTACGACCCGCAAGGAATGTGTTCCGACAATCGAAGCGGCGCGCGCCCACGATCAGGCGGTGTTGCTTGACTTCCGTGTGGAACAGGAAGATTCGGTTTACCCGATGGTTCCCGCCGGCGCCGCTTTGCACGAAATGATTCGGCGCCCGAATAACCCGTTGGTGGAGACAGCCACTGAACCTTAGTGCTAAATTGTTTTGTTGCCCGTCCCAGGGTGTCATTCCTCGGACAGCTTCTCTCCGGGGAGTCTGTTGTTTCTGATGGGTAAGTAGCAAGTTTCTGGAGAACCTGATGCAAACGATCGTCGCATACGTCGAAAACAAACCAGGGGTACTCAATCGCGTGGCCTCCCTAGCCCGTCGCCTGGCAATCAACATCGATTCCCTCACCGTCGGCCCCACGGAAAACGAGGAAATAGCGCGGTTGACACTTTGCGCCCACACCGATGCAAAAGGTGCTCACCGCCTAGAATCTTCTCTCGAAAAATTAGTCGATGTTTTGCTTGCGGAAAACATTACGGACCGCTCCGTGCTTGAGCGCGACCTGGCCCTGATCAAAGTCTCTGCCGACCAGCAGAATCGTCCCCACCTGATGGAACTCATCAAGGTTTTTCGTGGGCGCGTGGTCGACGTCGCGCCGGAATCTCTCATCGTAGAAGTCTCAGGCACGGTGGATAAGATCGATGGCCTGCTAGAAGTTCTTCGTCCCTTCGGCGTACTGGAAATGACCCGCACCGGCCGCATCGCCATGACTCGTGGCAATGACATTCTTCGGCCGCCCACGCAGAACGCAGAGAAATCCGGCAAAATTTCGGCCGCCTAACGGTTTCTAAGGTTTAGTCCCGCTCTCGAACTTTGCAGTTTCAGCCCGGAATTTAATCGCCGCCGCGCGGCCCAGGAAAGGAAACACCACTACAATGGCAAATCTCTACTACGACAAGGACGCTGACCTCTCCCTGATTCAGGGTAAAAAGGTGGCAATCCTCGGCTATGGTTCTCAGGGCCACGCTCACGCCTTGAATCTTCGCGATTCTGGCGTTTCCGTTTGCGTCGGTCTCCCCGATTCGAGCGCTTCTCGCACCAAAGCCAAATCCGATGGCCTCACGGTGAAAACTCCCGGTGAAGCCGCTGCCTGGGCCGATGTCATCATGATTCTCGCACCCGACACCCGCCAGCAAAAGCTCTACAAGGATTCGGTCGAGCCTAATCTCACCCCAGGCAAAACGCTCATGTTTGCGCACGGATTCAACATTCGTTTCGGCACGATTCAACCTCCCAAGGACGTCGACGTCAGCATGATCGCCCCCAAGGCTCCGGGCCACCGTGTGCGCGAAGTTTTCACCGAAGGCGGTGGCACTCCTGCGCTGCTGGCCATTCATCAAGACGCGTCCGGCAAAGCCAAAGCGCTAGCCCTCTCCTACGCGAAGGGACTTGGAACGACGCGCGCAGGCGTTCTCGAGACCACTTTTACTGAAGAAACGGAAACGGATCTGTTCGGGGAGCAAGCGGTGCTATGCGGCGGGGTGAGCGAACTCATCAAAGCCGGTTTCGATACTCTGGTCAACGCCGGTTACCAGCCGGAAGTTGCTTATTTCGAATGCCTGCACGAGCTCAAGCTCATTGTAGACCTCATCTATCGTGGTGGGCTCAGCTATATGCGCTATTCGATCAGCGATACCGCCGAGCACGGTGATTATCACGCCGGTCCTCGCGTCGTCACGAAAGAAACCCGAGAAGCCATGAAAAAACTGCTGGCGGAAATCCGCGACGGCAGTTTCGCAAAAGCCTGGATCGATGAAAACGAAAAGGGTTGCCCTAATTTCCTGGCCGAACGCAAAGTCGAGCAGTTGCATGCTATTGAACAACTCGGCCCGAAACTCCGCGCCATGATGCCGTTCCTGAATCCTATCGTTGCGCCGGGGATTGCAGAATCCGCCGCAACCGCTAAGAAGTAACGATACGCCCGGTGGCGCGTCGGTTACGCATTGCATTCTTTTCCCGACTGATTCTCAACTACCAGGTCACCTGTGGATAATCGGCTGAGTTTGCGTATTTCCAAACTTCTTCTGATCCTTACGATTTGTTTGCCGCTCTCCGGGGCAACAGTTCATTCGCAAACTGCTACGACGCCCGCGCGCGCTCTTGAGCCGGGTCCCAAGCCACAGGATGTTTCCCCTGAATGGAAACAGCTCGTCGGCATTTATGGGCGAGGGAAAGAATCAAGCGCGATCATACTCGAGCGAAATCAGAAATTGTTCTGGGTAGCAGATGGTCAGGAATCCGCAATTTTTTCTGACAGTAAAAACAAGAACGAGTTTCTTCTATCCGATCATAGAGAGTTTCGCTTAGAGACTGATCCTTCCGGTATTGTCCGACAAATCACGCTGTCCGGTGGCAGAGTCCACCTGCCTCGCTCTGACGGTGGCTCCGACTCCGCGCACTTCCTTCACGTCACTCTGGCAAAATCCATCGAGGAACTTCGCACAGAGGCCTTGCAGTCGCTCCCGCCTGAAGAACCAGGTCCTTTTCGTAAACCCGAGCTTGTCGAGCTCAAAGCGCTCGATCCATCCATTCACCTCGATATCCGTTACGCACAATCCAACAATTTCCTCAGCACTCCCGTCTATTCCGAGGCTAGAGCTTTTATGCAGCGCCCAGCGGCGGAGGCCCTCGTGCGGGCGCTGCACAAACTGCAGCCTTTGGGGTATGGACTGCTGATCCACGACGCGTACCGCCCATGGTACGTCACCAAAATGTTCTGGGATGCCACCCCACCGGCTGATCACATCTTTGTCGCCGATCCGCAGAAAGGTTCCAAACATAACCGCGGCTGCGCAGTCGATCTCACCCTTTACAACCTCGCTACCGGCCAGCCCGTCGAGATGCCCGGCCTTTACGATGAAATGTCTCCGAGATCGTTTCCAAATTTTCCTGGCGGCACTTCCCTACAACGCTGGCAGCGCGATCTGCTTCGGCGCGTGATGGAATCCGAACGCTTCACCGTCAACGAGAACGAGTGGTGGCATTTCGATTACAAGGACTGGAAACGCTATGCGATTTTAAATGTCCCATTTGAGAAACTAGGCCAAGGCTAAAGGAGTCTCTCTTGCGAATCTCCAGTGGTCTGAAACTCGCGGCGATGATGCTTGCTAGCAGCCCGACGATGTGTGTCCAGGCTCAAACCACCGACACGCTCGAAGCTCGCATCCAGAAAGTCATGGCCCGACCAGAATTTGCCCATTCCAATTTCGGCCTCGAATTCCTCGACCTTGAAACCGGCAAGGTCATCTATTCGCTCAACCCTGAGAAACTTTTCGTTCCGGCCTCAACTACAAAACTTCTCACTGAAGGAACCGTTCTTGCCAAACTCGGTCCCGACTATCGATTCCACACTAGAATCTATCGAACCGGCTCTGTCGACAAGCACGGTACTTTGAAAGGGGACTTGATTCTAGTCGCCAGTGGCGATCCGAACCTTTCCAATCGCATCCAACCCGATGGCACTCTTGCTTTTGTCGATGAGGACCACTCTTACGAAGGACCCGCACTACCAGGTGATCCGCTCGCTGTGATAAAAGACCTCGCAAAACAAATTAGCGCCAAGGGTATCCACAAAATTGACGGCAACGCTTTCATCGACACCAGCCTGATGCCTGACAGCGGCCGTGAAGGTGGCACCGACGTGGTCCTGTCTTCGATCATCGTCAACGACAACCTGGTGGATCTTGTGTGCCGGCCGGGCGCCAAGACCGGCGATTCCATCGGTTTGCTCATCACGCCGGAAACCTCCTACATCCATTTCATAAATAAGATGATTACTGGAGAAGCGTATTCCAAACGGAATATCGACGTCTCAGACCCCCTTCCAAACCCGGATGGCTCGATAAACATCGTTCTCTCGGGTTCGATCGCTGCCGGTAGCGGTGCACAAACCGCTTCTTTGCGCGTTCCTTCCCCCACTTTATTTGCCACAGCCGCTCTTCGGGATGCTCTCCGTGCCGCGGGTGTGAGCATTAAACCGAAGAAATCAGAAGACTCCATAAAAGATTTTGCTCCCTACACGAACTTCTATGGACCTGAAAATCAAATCGCAGAGCACGTCTCCCCTCCACTGTCGGAGGAGGTCAAAATCACTTTGAAAGTAAGTCAGAATCTCCATGCGGGAATGGGTCCATATTATTTGGGTCTTCTGGTAGCCAAGGATAGCAAAGACCCCCTGCGTGGTGGCTTCAAGGTCGAAAACGCCTTCCTCACCGACGCCAAACTCGATCTTTCTGGCGCTTCCCAAGGTGACGGCGAAGGAGGCAATTGGGCTGATCTTTTCAGTCCGGATTTCATCTGCCGCTATCTCGCGTATTGGAAAACGCGGCCTGATTTTCCGATATTTCTTACAAGCCTTCCCGTGCTCGGCAAAGACGGGACTCTCGCCAAAATTCAATTGGGCAGCCCTGCCGCCGGACATGTGTTCGCCAAGACGGGCACGTTCGGTTCGGGCGACAAACTGAATTCCCGCTTGATGCTTAACGGCAAGGGGTTAGCCGGTTACGTCATGACCAAATCTGGCAGGACCATAGCGTTCGCCCTGTACGTCAATCACACTTCGCTTTCGAGCGGTGATCCCGAAATCGCCCAAAAAATTGCTGGCGAAGCTCTTGGTGAGATTGCAGGATCCGCCTATGATGCCCCTCTACCGTAGGCTCCGACAAGGATTGCTGGGGATTCACCGTTCTTCTTGCAATTTTTTTTCTGCCTTTTCAAATCCAGGATCAGCCCAGGATAGAGCTGGAGTCGCAACTCGATTCTAGACAAGAAGAGCAGAGATACGTGCGACAGCCATCTCCCTCGCCCCACTCCAGTAGACCTAAATAAAACATTTATGGAACATTGGGCGTGGTACCTGCGTTATCCAGGAGAGGGGACAATCATGCTCAACCGCTTCGGGCTATTCCAGCTGAACAATTCATTGCTGTTCTGGTGTACTGCTGCTGTGCTTTTCGCAACCACCCCTCGGACGGTCGCAACAGCTCAGGAAAATGACGGTGCGGGCGCCGTCATCAGCGGCAAGGCTTCGGCGCAAGACGTCGGACTTCCCATTTACCCGGGTTCCAAACCGCATAAGGATAAAGCGGATGATTCGTCGGGAGCGAATCTGGGGCTTTGGGGTGGTGGCTCCGGTTTCAAGCTGGTGGTTCTGAAAATGGAGTCTGGGGACTCTATGGACAAAATTACTGCATTCTACAAGCACGCGCTTCAGAAATATGGGCCAGTGCTCGACTGCTCGAATCCCGCTCCCAGTTCGGACAAATCATCGAAGAGTGACTCGAAGACTCTTACCTGCGGAGACGATAAGCCCGAGAAGGGCGGTTTTCTTTTTAAATCGGGCACTAAGGAAAGACAGCATATCGTCGCGATTCAGCCAAACGGGCCGGGTACCGTCTATACGTTGTTAAATCTGGGCTCCTGGAGCGCAAAGTAATCGAGTTTCCTGAGCGCCAGATTGCTCCTCGTTTTCTGAAATTTGTCAGCGCCTATCGCGATATCATTTCCGCATGGACCAGAATCCGGAATTTCCGCTGCTTCGACTGGGCACTTCCTCATTCACCGCCGACGGCTGGAATCTCTCCTTCTACCCCCCTGGCATGCACTCGCGCGACTATCTGTCCTACTACGCCACCCAATTCGATATCCTCGAAGTCGATGCCACCTTTTACCGGATTCCCGCCTTGTCCACAGTTCAGGGTTGGTACAATAAAACTCCCTCAAATTTTCTTTTCGCGCTCAAAACACCACAAGAAATCACTCATGAGCGGATCCTCGTCGACGTTGATCCCATCTTCAACGAATTCTTGCGCATCACCGAACCTTTGGCAGAGAAACTTGGCGTCATCCTCCTGCAATTTCCTTACTTCAACAAGAAGACCTTCGCAAATGCTAACGATTTTCTTATTCGACTGAAACCATTTCTCGAGAAATTGCCGAAGCAACCCCGCTTCGCCCTCGAAATCAGAAACAAGTTTTGGTTAGCTCCTCCGCTTGTTGACCTGCTTCACAAGCACAGAATCGCCCTGGCGCTTATCGATCATCCCTGGATGCCGCCACCCAGAGACTATTGCGCCAGACCCGAACTCGTCACCACTGATTTCACTTATATTCGCTGGCTCGGCGATCGTCACGCGATCGAAGAATTAACGAAGTCGTGGGATAAAACAATCGTGGATCGTTCCGCGGATCTTGCGGAATGGATCAAAGCCTGTCGAAGCTTCTGGAATCAAAAAATACGGGTCTTCGCCTTCGCCAACAACCACTACGCTGGCCACGCCCCGGCCACTTTGCGTCTGTTCCAACAACTGATGAAAAATAGAGCGGAGTAAACTCTTTCAGAAAATTTCTACTTTTCCGGCTGAGTAGGCAACCATCATCCGTTCTCTCACCCCAATTTTGTCTTACCCAATTCTGCCACTCGCCGTTCGTAAATCATTTCACACAAGCCTTTCTTGTTATAAAATCGAAACACGATCTTGTGCCCCGCCTCAATCCTTGCTCGCGACTTTAGAAGAGTCCCAGTTAACTCCACCCAGTTCCCCGCGACCAGATATCGCCCTTCTCGCCCCTCTAACTCAAATCGTCCGTCGCCCTTCAATGAAAGCTGCGCCGCCTTACACGGCACGCTTTTCCCGGCCACTTTCGCTTCCGTACATTCATACTCGCCGGTCACATCCCTTCCTTCTGCCTTGGCCACGCTGCCGCACAGCAGCAGTCCGGCACCGACAATTCCGACCACGACGGCCTTCGTCATTCCTTCTGCCAACTTCATGTATTCCTCCCCCGAGCAATCAGGACTGAGCGCGCTAAGTCGAACATGTAACCACGTGCAAATCGCCCGCCACACCCCCACACGGCATCCTACTGTAGTGAAAGTACTTAGAAACTTCCGACACGCAGCGTAGAAGTCCACCGGGAAGCTCACTGCACATTCCCGGACGATAGCGGAACCATTTTACCGTACCAACCAAAAGGTACTATTGCCGGTAAGTACCCCCACCCGATTTACGCTTATGCCCCGCTAGTCAAGCGCCATTTCTGGCACGGCTGCGCCATCTTTTCGCGGGTCAGAAGCTCCAAAATTCACCCCGTTAGCAAAGTCCCGCAGCACCGCCTGGCCTCCACCTACGTCGGAGGAATAGGTCCCAAGCACCTGAATCTTGTGACCCTTGGCGGTCAGCTCATCCCGTACTTTCTGTGAAAAACGATTTTCCATTTCGACGTCGCAACCATCGAAGGTTAGTTTGGTAAAACGGGGCGCTTCGAGCGCCGCTTGAATATTCATCTTGTAGTCCGCCAGATTCGCCATAAATTGCGCGTGGGCCTGCGATTGATTCCATCCGCCCATGATGCCAAACGCGACCATCATTTCGTTTTTGCGCGCAAACGCCGGGATGATGGTGTGACGCGGGCGCTTCCTTCCCGCCAGGGCGTTTGGTGAGGTTGCGTCCAAAGTGAATAACGCCCCGCGATTGTGCAGTACGAATCCCGAACCAGGTGCCACGATTCCCGATCCAAACTCGCTGAAATTACTTTGAATCAGAGACACCATGTTCCCGTCTCGATCCACCACGGTTAGAAAGGTGGTGTCATTTCCCGCTAGTAAATTTCCCGCCGGTACCTCGCAATGGGCGTGATCCGGATCAATCAACTTCGCCCGGTCTGCGGCCCATTCTTTGGAAAGCAAGGTATTCACTGGCAATTTCTGTCCCCGCGGATCGCCAATGTATCTCGCCAAGTCGGCATACGCCAATTTCTTCGATTCAATTATTGCATGCAGAGCCTTTGCCGATCCGAATCCATACTCTTTCTGTCCGAGCGGAAATGTTTCCATCATGTTCAACATTTCCAGGGCCGCCAACCCCTGTCCGTTGGGCGGCATCTCGTAGACCGTCCATTCGCGATACGTGGTCGATATCGGCTCCGCCCACTCTGCCGAATATTCCGTCAAATCCTGCGCGGTCATCGCCCCACCGTGGCGCTTCATGGCTTCCAGCATTTTTGAGGCAAGTTCACCTTTGTAAAACCCATCGCGCCCTCTTGCTGCGACTTGTTGTAACGACCACGCCAGATCTGCGTTATGAAAGATTTCGCCGGTCTTCAGGGGTCGATCGTTCGGCAAATACAATTTGGCTGCGGCATCGTCTGCACGGAGATAATCCGCCTTGCCCGCCCAGTACGCGGCCACCCATTCCGTTACCGGGAAACCATTCTGTGCGGCTTCGATCGCCGGTTTCAGATCTTCCCCTAATTTCTTCCGACCAAATTTATCTGCAAGTTTCTGCCAACCATCCACGGCACCGGGAACCGTGATCGTTTGCACGCCTGTCTGGGGCATCTCTCGCAATCCCGCTTTGCGCAACGACTCGATCGTCAGGCCTTTTGGCGCCCATCCGCTGGCATTGAGTCCGTAGAGCTTGCCCGCCTTCGCGTCATAGACAATGGCAAATAGGTCCCCACCGATTCCGTTCATCATGGGCGAAACCACGCCCATCATCGCGTTCGTGGCAATTGCTGCGTCTACCGCATTTCCGCCGCTCTCCAGGATGCGCACGCCCGCCTCCGCTGCCAGCGGCGATTCCGCGGCAACGATCCCGCCACGCGAGATCACCATGGAGCGCGCCTGCGAACGATCTTGCCCCCCAGCATTGGCGTTTAACACAAAAACTGCCGCGATAATCGCGGTCATTTTCGGCTGGACCCTGTTTCTCAAGTTCCCTGCTTTCTTTTCACAAATTTGAAAACTCTTTGAAGTTCGCTCACTCTGCGGGCACTCTACAGCGTCTGTTTTTTTCTAGCAAGCCTCAGGGCTCACGGCAGCCTGCTGCCAATCTTTGATCGTCCACTCACGGAACGAACTTGGTAGCGGCGAAAGCCGCTACCCCCGGCGGCGGTCGAGGGCGGTCTAGCTGCTAGGGCAACCTACCCTATCTCCCCCATTGGTCCTGTCCACAACTTCCGATAGAATGCACTCCGTGACCGACCAACTCGCTCCTGCTAACCCCCCATCACTTGCGGAACTCGGCGCAGCTCTCACATCCCTCCTTCTCGCGCGCAATGCCGACCCGTTCGCCATCCTTGGACCGCATTCCTTCAATACCCCCCAAGGTCGCCGTTGGGTCGTTCGTTTCTTCCAACCTCGGGCCGTCGAAGGAGAGCTACTACTCGATGGGGAAGCAAACCCGCTGCCCGCGAGAAAGATGCGCGGCGAGGGTTTTTTTGAAGTAACACTTCCTGCCCCCCGCGAATTCCCACCCGCGCCTTCCAGTTACCGCATCCGTTTCCGCACGGAGTACGGAGAAGTCTTGGAAAGTCACGACACCTACGCATTCCCGTTTCTTCTTACCGAATTTGATCTTTACCTGATGGGTGAAGGTCGCCACTACGACACCTACGAAAAACTTGGCGCGCATCTTAAGACTGTAGACGGCGTTTGTGGCGTTCACTTTGCAATCTGGGCTCCCAGCGCCAAGCGCGTAAGTGTGGTTGGTGACTTCAATCGTTGGGACGGCCGCGTGCATCCCATGCGTGCTCGCGGCTCTTCCGGTATCTGGGAGCTATTTATCCCCGAAGTCGGCGAATCTACGATCTACAAATATGAAATTGTCGGCCCGCAAGGCGGAGTGCTCCCGCTAAAGGCCGATCCGTACGGGTTCTCTGCTGAGCTTCGTCCGAACACGGGTTCTGTCGTGGCACGCCTGGACAAACATGCTTGGAACGACGCCGACTGGATGGCCCAGAGAGCGCAGAAAAATTGGCTGGAGCAGCCGATCACTGTTTACGAAGTTCATCTCGCTTCCTGGCGCCGGGTTCCCGGGGATCACGACCGCTGGCTCACCTATCGCGAACTGGGCGACCAACTGGTTCCCTACGTAAAGGAACTTGGGTATACGCATATCGAGTTGCTCCCCATCATGGAGCATCCCTACGACGGTTCCTGGGGCTATCAGACACTTGGCTACTTTGCCGCCACCAGTCGCTTTGGCACTCCCGCTGACTTCATGGAATTTGTTGACCGGTGTCACCAAGCCGGTCTCGGAGTTTTCCTTGATTGGACTCCCGCGCATTTCCCGCGAGATTCCCACGGCCTTAGCATGTTCGATGGCACGCATCTCTATGAGCACTCCGATCCGCGACAGGGTTCTCATCCCGATTGGGGCACGCTCGTCTACAATTACGGGCGGAACGAGGTCCAAAATTATCTAATCTCCAACGCGCTTTTCTGGCTTGACAAATATCATATTGACGGGCTTCGCGTAGACGCCGTGGCCTCCATGTTGTATCTCGATTATTCTCGCAAGCGCAATGAATGGGTCCCCAACCGTTTTGGTGGCCGCGAAAATCTGGAAGCCATCGACTTCATCAAGCGTTTGAACGAAGTAGCACATATTCGCTTCCCCGGTGTTCTCACGATTGCCGAGGAATCCACTTCCTGGCCAAGCGTTTCCCGGCCGACCTACCTTGGTGGCCTGGGCTTCAGTCTGAAGTGGAACATGGGTTGGATGAACGACACGCTCAGGTATTTCTCGAAAGATTCCATCTTCCGCAAGTACGAACACAACAAGCTCACTTTTTCCCTACTCTACACCTTCACGGAGAATTTCATGCTGCCCTTTTCCCACGACGAAGTTGTTCACGGGAAGAGTTCTCTATTGCACAAAATGCCCGGGGACATGTGGCAGCAGTTTGCGAACCTCAGGCTGCTTTACGCCTATCAATATGCCCATCCCGGTAAAAAACTTCTCTTCATGGGACAAGAATTCGCTCAGCGCGATGAATGGAACGAAGCGCGCAGTCTTGACTGGCATTTACTAAAGTACGATTCGCACCGCGGCATAAAGAATCTGATCGTTGACCTGAACAAACTGGTGGCCAAGGAACCCGCTCTTCATCAAATTGATTTCGAATGGCAGGGCTTTGAATGGATCGATGCGAACGACTCCGACAACAGCGTCTATTCCTTTATTCGGCGCGGCAAGAATCCGGATGAAATTGTACTGGTCATCCTGAATGCCACTCCGGTTGTGCGCTACGGCTATCACATCGGTGTCCCCCGCAGTGGCCAGTATGAGGAAGTCTTAAATTCGGACTCCGCCACCTACGGTGGCAGCAATGTCGGCAATCTTGGCGGCATGAAGGCCAGCGATCACCCATGGCAGGGACGCCGCCATTCTCTCTCGCTCACACTTCCTCCGCTGGCCGCTATTTTCCTGAAGTGGCGCTCTGCCTAACCTTCTAAATCCTACTCGTTCGCTACTTTAGATAAATTCCTGCCAATTCCTTCACAATCGCATCGGGCTTGCTATTGGCCTCATCGAGATTGGTCATCACGATGAACGTCAATTTGTCATCCACGAATCGTACGATCGACATTGTGAACCCCTGCCACGCACCGTCGTGGGCCAGGACGCGATGACCATTCACTGGCGGCAGAGCCCAACCAAATCCATAGGGATACGTGTTCCCGTCATTTAATTTCACCGGTGTCCACATTTGTGCAAAGCTCGACTGCTTCAGCAGTTTGGTGGTATACAGCGCCGCGTCCCACTTCGCCAGATCCAGTACGTTTGTGTAAAGCGCTCCATCTGCGGTGGTATTTAGCGATGGCGAAACCCATTCCTGGTTCTTTAGCTCTCCGTTAACCAATCGGTATCCTCCGCTTCGATGCATGACAATATCGGCCTCGCTGATAATGCGCGTAGAATTCATTCCGAGTGGCTTGAATATCCGCTCCTGGAGCACTTCTCCGTAAAACTTTCCGGTTACTTTATGAATTACAATACCCAGGAGCACGTACCCGGTATTGCTATAACTCCATTTTTCGCCAGGCGCAAAATCCATCGGCATCTTTGCGAACGCCTGGACCAATTGCTCCTCCGTGTAGTCGTTTCGAAAACTGATTACGCCTTTTCCCATGGTTCCTTCCTCGCCCCCATAATCCGCGATGCCGGAAGTGTGGGTCAGCAGCTGCCGAATGGTCACATCCTTCCAGGCTGCCGGAGTTCCCTCCACGTAGTTCAGTAATCGATCGTCCAGCGCGATTTTTCCTTCTTCCACCAGCATCATCACCGCCGTCGCCGTGAACTGTTTTCCGACTGAGCCAGTCTGAAAGATGGTGTCGGGCCGAACCGCTTCATTCCATTCCACGTTTGCCAATCCATATCCGGTGGCTTTCTCGATTTTTCCATCCCTGCAAATCGCCACGCTGACTCCCGGAATCTTCTGCGCGATCCGTTCGGATTCGACCGCCTCATCCGCCCTTTTGCTTCGATCGTCCTGGGCCCCTAGAAAAAGAGGCAGCCCGACAGCTGCTATCGACAGCACGCCCATGTGCCATACATTTCGAATCCGTTTCGTCACGATTCCTCCGGCAAAACCTGGCGGATTCTACTACGCTTTTTTTATTAGGTCTCGAAGATTAGCCACACTCGTCTAAGCTCTCCTGATGCGGTAAACTGCCAAGGATAGATACAAGACGTTCTGGATGAGGTTTGCCGTGTTTCCTTTGCCCATTTTTTCTTCGAGAATTGCCCGGATTCTAAGAACCGCTACGATTTCGATGGCGGCAATTTCTGTCATTCCTGCGGCGTTTGCACAAGATCCCGGACCGCTGCCCTCGACGACCCGGCCCGCTAAAATTCAGCCACCACCTTCGCCTCCGCCCTCGCAACAATCTTCCGCTCCGCAGACCTATCACACCTCTCCCCCTCCCGAGAAGATTCATTCTCCCGGCGATAGTCCGATCACCAACGAACCGCCTTCTCAGCCGGTAGAGGAAATCATCAAGCGTTTTGCCGAACGCGAAGCGGAATTCAAGAAAGAACGAGACAATTACACGTACACCCAAGACTTCTCGATTCAAACGATAGACGAGAGTGGAGCACCGAACGGGGAATATCGTATGAAGAGCGATATCGTCTTTACTCCGGACGGGAAGCGGTTTGAGAAAGTCACTTTCGCTCCTCCGAAGACACTTCAAGGCATCGATATGACGCAGCAGGATGAGGATGACGTCCGCAATGTCCAGCCGTTTGTCCTAACCACCAACGAACTGCCCAAGTACAACGTCAGCTATGTCGGGCGTCAAGCGGTTGACGATCTTTCCTGCTATGTTTTTGACGTTGCGCCCAAAGTCATAGAGAAAAAGCAGCGCTACTTCCAGGGCCGAGTTTGGGTCGACAGCAAGGATCTGCAAATCGTTATGACCGACGGCAAAGCGGTTCCCGACATCATCAACAGGAACAACGAAAACGTCTTTCCTCGCTTTCGCACCTATCGGGAGAACATTGAGCAAGGTTTCTGGTTCCCAACATACACGCGCGCCGACGACTATCTGCATTTCCGTAGCGGCGATATCCACATCCGCATGACCGTGAAGTACTCCAATTACAAACGTTACGGCAGCACGGTCAAAATTGGCACGGTTACGGAGGTCAAATAGCCAGCCCCTGTGCCAGTCCCCTGGCCTCGAGGACAGTAGTTTTACGCATACACAGTGTCGGGATTCAGGTGCATCCTTTGCCTGGTTTTCGGTATGCTACTGGTGTTGTATCGATTTGGCTGAGAATGGAAGCGTTCGGCGGGTCGGTTTGCATTCCGCCTCCAGCCTTCTGCGCACACGGGCAAGCCCTTCACCGCCCTTTTCGTGCGTCTTGAACTCGCTTGCAGGATGTCTCGAAAGACCAAGTTGTCTGCTCGCAAGATAGCTGTACTAGGAGTTTTGTTGCTCTTATGCCGGAAATAGAATTAAACATGGCACGATTCCGACCTACTCTAGCAAAACGCGGCACGACCGCAACAAATCACTCTGTGCGGAAAAGAAGCTTTTCTCCACTTGCGCTTTTTCTGCTGGCTGTACTCTGCTACGCCCCCGCCCCTGCTTCCGCGAATTGTGAGAATGTTCCCGCAGGCAAATCTTTCTGGATACGCCTGCTCGATCCTGTCGCATCGTACAGCACCAAGCCGGGTACCACTGTTCGCGCCGTTTTAATTCAGTCCCCAGATTGCGATTTCAACTCCGTTTTCCCCGCGGGCTTGGAAGTCGACGGCGAAGTCACCTCGGTTCGCAAAGTCGGTCTGGGCTTCCTGCATGAAACCGCCCGCCTGGAAATCCGTTTTACTCACTTAGTCACCACAGCGGGCGAGACACTCTCTATCGCCGCAGACGTGGTAGAGATCGACAATGCCCGGGAAACCGCTCGCAATGGAGTTATCCACGGAATCAATCCGACCAATTGCCCGCAAGGCCGAATCACCAGCGGTTTAATTCATCTACCAACATTCAATCCGTACGGGGATTTGGGCCTGATCATCTATCGCACACTTACCATTCTTCCGGAGCCCGAGATATATCTGCCACCCGGAACGGATCTTCGTCTCCGCCTGAATCTGCCTTTGTATGTAGGAGATCAGCCCGAACTTCCCCGCGTCTCTTTCCAGATGGATGAATACGAGCGCGGCGACGTCGAGTTGGTAGTTCAGGACGTTCCCGACCGTACTATGACCAAAAAAGGAAAGGATGCAGATGTCGTAAACCTTCTTTTTGTTGGCTCGCGGGAAGAGATTGACGAGGCCTTTGACGCGGCCGGCTGGCTTCCTGCCGATCGGACTTCGACTCTATCTGTGACAAAACAATTCCAAGCGTTCCTCACCTTGTCCAACTACTCGACGATGCCGATGTCCCAACAGTTTCTGAATGGCCAGCCTCAAGACATCACCTGGCAAAAAAGCTTCAACAGTTATGGCAAGCGCGAACACGTCCGCCTCTGGAGCCAACCCCTCGCAGTACAGGGCCAGTCCGCCTGGCTGAGCGCGTACACCAGAGAAACCAGCGCCGCGATCTCGGTCAAAAATCAGAATTTCATCCACCACATTGACCGCAATCTTGACGATGGTGTCAACATGCTGGTGCGGGATCTTTCGCTCACCGGCTGTGTAGCGGCCGTGCACCAACTTCCCCGTCCTGAACTGAACGAAACCATGGTGAATTCTACTGGCGATGCCATGCGCACCGATGGGAACCTCACGGTCGTCAACTTGAAGCATTGCAATCGTCCGGTGATGGAGTACTCCCATAGCAAGCCATTGATCCCCATCCATCCCAGGTCGAGGATCGTGCGCTTCTTCCGCACTCAGGTACTTCTCTACAAGAGCGACGTCGTCCGCGGGAACATTATCTACAGCGCGTACTATCTTGCCGACCGTAGCATCCACGCTCTTCGCCATCGTCATGACAGCGAGTCTCAGCAAGATTTCGAAGATCTACCCATGTCCCCTGTTTCCCCGGAAACCCTCTTTCCACAAATCTCCTTCAGTGGCGAGTAGTCACACAGCCTTCCGACCGTCACTCCGTTTGGCCACCTGGCTGTCCCTCGGCGAACCCGGCGTTTTCAGCCGTTCTTCCGATTGGCAACCTTCCTCCGATTGACTTCCTCTTAGAGAACCATCTACCATCACCCGTCTGAACCCGAACCTTCTTCACTTTGCCGAAACCTGGTACGCTTCGATTTCATCCAAGCTTTACACTGGTTGGCCGATGAGTGTTAAGGAGATCGACCCCTTTGCCCACCAAACGCGAGAAAATCTTAATCGCCGTCGACGACCCGCGTCTGCGCCAGGAACTGCAAACCCTGTTGGTGGGCGCTGACTACGAAATTGCGCACGCAGAGTCCTCTCAGGAAGCATTCCAACTACTTCGGGCAAGTGCCTTCGATCTTTTATTTCTTTCGGCCGAGCCCTCTGACGCTATTTTCTCTTCAACTCTCTCGGAAACAAATACGGCGACGCTTTCCGCAAAGACACGCATCATCCTGCTCTCGTCGGCGGCCGCCGCCGACCGTGCTCGCGCCCTCGATCTAGGTGTAGACGACGTCATTGCTCCTCCTTGGGAGTCCCTCGAACTTCTTGCCCGCGCACGAGCCCAACTCCGCACCAAGCGCGAACTTCACGCGTTTGCGGAGAAGACACGGCTGGCGGAGGAGAGCTGGGAAGTGGCGCAAACTGCATTCCAAGCCCTCGCGGTTACCGAGAAAATGACGCGCGACGCATTTAACTTGGAGCGTGCCCTGAAAATCGGTGTCGGCGCCTTATTCGCTCTGGCCCTGGTAGTCGGCGGTATCTTCTTGCTCTTCTCGCGGCGGGCAGACAAGGAGTCGCGGCGAGCGTATTCCATGATTGCCCGGCTCGAACGCGGCGTTCAGTCTGAGGAACAACTTCTCTCGGCCACACAAAAGGCCCGTCAGGAGATCTCCTCCTTAGAAGCTGTCGGGCCTTCTTCCGCACCCGAACCAGTCAAGAACCCTGCGGCCAAGTCCGTATCCGCCATTGAATCTCCGGAAACCGTGATTCGCTCGTACGCGCCTAGCGTTTGTCTGATTCACGTTTCCGTCAGTTTCGTCGATAAGACGTCGGGCCAGCCGCTGCGCTACGGTGGTATGGGACCTGATGGTCCGTACAAGGACAGCGAAGGTAATATCGTCTACACCCTCGAGGGGCGCGGCCCAGAAGTTCGCGAAGACTTTTTCGGCACAGGCTTCATCGTCGGCCCCAACAAAATTCTAACGAACCACCATGTGGCGCAACCCTGGTGGGAGAACGAGGAACTCAACCACGTCGCGCAACAGGGATTGCAGCCGGCTGTCGCCACGATGAACGCCTACTTCCCGGAATCCTCCAAAGCTGTTCACGTGGAGATCGCCGAAATCTCCCCTGACGCCGACCTCACCCTTCTTGCCGGCAATCTTTCTGAACTCAAACGAGCCACTTTTAAACTCGATCCACGCAAAGAGGCAGCCGTCAGTGGTCAACCGCTCATCTCCCTTGGTTATCCCACTGGTCTCAGCGCCATTCTCGCCCGCGCTAGCGATAGCGCCGTCCAGGACATTGTCAAAGTCACAGCTGGCGATCCCAAAGGGGTGATTGACGAGCTCGCTCGGCGTGGGCTCATACGCCCGACGGTCACGCAAGGTCATATCGGCGATGTTCTGGCCGATCGCATTGTCTACGACGCCCAGACCACCTCCGGTGGTTCCGGCGGTCCGCTGATCAACCAAGAGGGCGAAGTAGTCGGTGTGACCTACGCTATCGTCCGCGGGTTCGGGGGATCCAATTTTGGGGTGCCCATCCGCTACGCCGAACCACTCCTCAAAGTCCCGGCCGCTCTGCCCTAGACTACCCAGTTCCGAAGGGCTTAGGCCCAGCCAGCAGTATCTTCGGCATCCCCAAACTCTCTTGGAACTATTCTGCGCCCACTCGCGTATTCATCTACAAGGGAGAACAGTCATGAGACTTTCATCTCGGGGAATCCTCAGAACCGCTTTTACCGTGGCCCTTGCCTCCGTCACCCTGGTCCCGGCCCCCAGCTTGGCGCAAAACGCTTCTGCCCCGACTGGAGACCAGTGGATCCACGTTCGCGTCGAAAGCAAGGATGACGGCGGAGAAACCGTCCGCGTCAACGTACCGGTGGAGATGGCCGAAAAAATTCTTCCGGTCATCAATCATCAGAATCTGCACAACGGCAAAGTTCACATCGACTCCGCACACATGGAAGATGTCGACTTGCGCGCGCTGCTGGACGCCGTTCGCAGTTCGAAGGATGGTGAATACGTCACGGTCCAAAGCAAGGAAAACAACGTGCGGGTAGCCAAGAGCGGAGGCTATTTGCTCATCCACGTTACCGACAAAAGCCAGGGAACAACGAATTCCAAATCCAAGAATCACCAGGAATCCAAGGTCGAAATCAAAGTTCCCATGAAAGTTGTCGAGGCCCTTTTTTCCGCAGGCAAGGATGAACTGGACGTGGTCGCCGCACTCCGTGCTCTTTCCACGTTCGGCGACACCGAACTTGTCAGCGTCAAGGATTCAGAAAACACGGTACGTGTTTGGATCGATTCGAAAAATATTGCCGACTAACTTTGCAGAAGCCACTCGGGGGAAGACCATGCTATTTCTCGCTAAGGCCGCTCTGGGAATGGCCGTCGCACTCGCACTGTCCGCTGCCTACGTGTTTCACGAAGGCGTGATCAAGGTGGATGTGGACGAATTTAAGGGCGACGGCTCGCATATTCACCTTTGGGTTCCCGCTACTGCCGTAAATTTGGGGCTAGAAGTAGTTCCCCACCGCAATTTGGAGAGAGCCGCTAGGCAGGTTCAGCCATTTTTACCTGCTCTACGCGAACTAGCCAAAGAACTGAAGAAATACCCCAACGCCCAGCTCGTCGATGTGAAAGACCAGAACGAGCACGTCCAAATCGCCTTAGTGGATGGCAAAATTCAAATCGATGTCGTTGATCCCCAAGAAATCATTCACGTGCGGGTCCCCGTAGCAACGCTGGAAGACGTCGCCGATCGCCTGGAATCGAACGCCTCGACGATCTAGCACTCTATCCGGCGGCCCCAGCATCCTTCTCTTTGGGCGGCTGAAAATAGACTTCATCCTGGATCGCCGTCTTCTCCCAGCCCGCCCGCAACAAAATCTCTCTCCCGTTCACTACCATGTTCGGATGCCCGCAGAGATACGCGGTTGTCTGTTTCGGGTGCAATCCCCACAAATGCACGTATTTCCGAATCAAATCGTCGACCCGTCCCAACTCCCCCTTCCAGTGCAAGTCTTCCCAAGGCCGGCTCACCGTCGTCACATATTTGAACCAAGGCACTTCCGCGGCACAGTTCTCCAACTCTTCTCGGTAACCAAATTCCAGTGAACGGCTGGCCCCGTGCAGGCAGTAAAGGCGGTGCCCTCCAGGCATCGGCGTTCCGCCCTTTTTCCAATCCGTGTACAGAGTTCTCACATAACTCACATAAGGGGCTACGCCGGTGACGGTAGAAAGCAGCAAGTGATTCTGTCGGCCGCTTCGCAAATCTAGCGTGAACCGCCCCTTGGCAAACCTCCGTAGCAAGAGCGGCGCTCCCTTGTCCATAGCATGCAAGAGCGGACTCAACTCTCCGCCCTCGACACGCTCCACAAAAAACTCCAACTGCTGCTCGTAAGGCGAAGAACACAGCGAATAGGCGCGTTCGACCCGCTTCCCTTCTGCCCCCACGCCGAGGGTTGCATATTGGCCCGCCAGATAGTGGAACGGCCCGCCCGGGTCGACCCGCAGAATAAACAAGTCCTCAGCCACATCTTTGCGATCCACAATCTTCGCCGCTAAATATTTGTCCGACATTCCGAGCCGCCCTCAACCCTTCGATGCTAACCAACCCAGGAAACGATACGGGCGGAGACACATTGCCTCCGCCCGTCTAAGCTTCTTCCCGACAGACTTCTCCTGTGCGTCTACACTTTTGTTCCGTTCTTTATGGCCTTGGTTGTTGCCCTTGCTGATGCTGTTGCATCAATTGCTGCAGATCAACCTTGGTCACTGGCCCGGTGATTTTGTCCTGAAAATCGTCGAGCACTTTGACCAACACCATGGAGTTGTCTTTGCCCGTCTGTTTGACCAATCCGAACGGGGTCACTTTATCGCTGACCCACAAGTCCGAACCATCTTTGTCGTTCTTATAGTGCTCGCACGCGAATGTTCCCGCCGGCACCGTGATTGTCTCCGTCCCCACCGAGTGCCAGTCATTCATCGCGTCATGCAGCTGTTGCCCGCGGCCCGAGTTCGGATTGAAAGGCATCTCCATGGCTGGTTGGCCCTGCATCTGCATAATCATTCTGTGAAATTGAAAGTCGTCTTTGGTCACCAGTCCTTTGGCAACCATCGATTGGTTCTTGTTCCCTGTCGTGACGATCTGCATCCAAAAGCCTTCTTTGCCATCGACAGTCTCTTTCGCTATCACTCCCATTTCCATCGTCCGAGGTGTGGGTGAATTCGCGTTGGTGGACTCGTATTCTGCACCCTTACCCACGATCGGGTTCACAAATTTCGCGATGGCAGGCTTCTGAAAAATATTTGAGCCCATTTGGCCCAGTGGACCCATTTGCGCATCCACCCTTGAGGCCATTCCAAAATTCAACGCCGCTATGGCCACTAGAAATGCAAATCTTTTCATTGCGATCTCCTTGCCAGTCTGGCGGAACCGTGCTTCTTCATATCAGTTCTAGTGACCGGAATCAATTCGAGGAATCGAAAATATGTGGAAAACTTTCTGCGCGCGCTTATTCGTAGGCTAGCGCTTCAACTGGATCAAATCCTGAGGCCCGAAGCGCGGGCACCGTGGCTCCCAGCGCCGCGCCAAGCAAAGCTAAGCCGATCGCTCCGATCACCCATCCTGCGGTTAAGAGGATCGACAATCCCGGGTTGGTCTGCTTCAGTATCGCCTGCGTGATAAAGGTAATCGCGATACCGACAAGGCTTCCTACTAGCGTCAACGCAGCGGTTTCACCGAGCAACATTTTTATGATATCGAATCTTGAAAACCCCAGCGCTTTCAAGATCCCGATCTCTCGGGTGCGTTCGAGGATCATCGTGTGCATGTTCATCAGCACCACCAGAAAGCTCACGATTACTCCCAGGCCGACCATTGTTCGGATAAACGGTTTCAACTCCGGCAGGTTCGAAGAGTTCATCAGCGAGACATACTCGGCCATCGAACGAACACGATTTTGCGGATTCAATTTCAAGATTTCTGCCCGGGTTCCCTCGGTATCCCCTTTACTCCGCACGAAGAACATCGATACGTGATTTTGCGCGCCCACGATGTCTTGTGCGGTCTTCAACGGAACAAAGTAGCGCGCGCCCTTTCCGTGGGCCACGATCCCCGAGATTTTGAACGCATGATTGACCAGTGTGACGGTGTCGCCGATCTTCAAGTGCTTGGTTTGCGCAATGATATCGTCGGCGATTGCCTCATCCGGCTCTTCAAACGGCCATCCTGAACGAAAAACAAATCCTTGGCTTAGTGCATTAAACCTTTTGTAATCAATACAAAAGATGTTCACTAGGCTCTTGGGATCGGAGAGAATTAACGTTGGCGCGACTTCATCCACACCAGGCAACTTTTCAATTTGCTCACCTAGCGACTCCTGCATGGTGGCGCTAGAAAACGCAAAAAAGATAGACGAGTTTGGCGGTTGCACCAGAATATCCGCGCCGACTCCCTCGACGCGCTTGCCCCACTCGGCGATGACCCCTGAGGTCATTCCGACGATCAGCAAAATCAAAACCACCTGAATCGCAATCGCTAGTATGCTCAGCGCGCTGCGAAGCGGTCGGGCAATGATGTTGCCCCAAAACATTTGAAATAAGGAAAAGGGTCCTTCGTTACTCTCTGCCATTTTTTTGCCGTCACTAGAACTTTAGCAGAAGATTTTTACGCTGGTCAAAAGCCTGAAATGATTTGGTGCTGCGCTTTGTAGCACGATCTCTTCCGTAGTTCATCCACAAAAATTTATTTTTCGTTAAGATTTCAACACATCTGTTGATAACTTTGTGGAAAGCGCCATAAATTTTCCGCTAACTCCAAATCTTGTAACGCGATAATGCACTTTGCACCATTTTAGTGCAATTGCCCATTCCGGTAAATCATTTTTCGTGGGTCGAAGATCGGCGAGCGTCGAGCACCGAATGGAAGCAATTTCTTCGACTGACCTCAAGCAAACTTTCTTCCGTAGGCGCTTAGTACCACTTCGGCGGGCGATCCAGATGAATTTTAATCACTTGCTTGGGGTCGGTGATGTCGTACCAATGTCCGTAGCTCTTCCATCCCTCCGCCACAATTTGGATCAAGACTCTACCTGTCGGCGCGTCCGGAATATGAGCGACTCCGTTCTGATTCGTCTTTACATTCAATTCTGTTTTCTTGTCTTTAAAGGTGTGCTCTTCTAGCGTTTTCATATAAACGCTGGCATTCTCGATGGGCTTATTCGATTCCCCGCCCGTCACTTCTATGGTCAACCGCGAAACTGGGGCTTGTGCTGCGGGCGCGGCGTCTTTGCTCTTCCCGGCCGGATCCTGGCCCCACACGAAGTTCGACGAGTTCAAACTGGCCGCGCACAGCCATAGAGCCAAAATAAATCGATTAATGTACATGGATCACCCGATTATGTTCGCCCGAACACCTAGACAGGTCAAGTGTGGCCACAGCTCACGGAAGATCCCGTCTCTCTGGAATTTCGCTCGAGGCTGCTTGGCCATCGAGCAACCGCTGCCGCATCACCGAAGATCCCGGCATCGAGCGCCTTGCGCTCGGGAGCAGATTGTTGAGAGAATTTATCCCGCTCGTTACCGCACCCCAAACGATCGCTAGCGAGCCTTTCAGCTCTTCGGCGACAGCTCTGTCGATTGGATCTGCGCTCGCTCTCAAGGAGAAACAATGGGATTTGCTACCAACGCCATTCACGTGGGACAAGAGCCCGATCCATCCACCGGCGCCGTTGTTGCACCCATCTATCAAACTTCCACCTACGTCTATGAAGAGCTCGGCAAGGCCAAGGGCGGCTATGATTACGCGCGCACCAACCACCCCAATCGCAAAGCGATCGAACGCACTCTCGCCAAGCTCGAAGGCGGCCACAGCGCGTACGCTTTTTCTTCCGGCATGGCGGGCATCGACGCAGTTTTCCGTCTTTTGCGTCCCGGCGACCACGTACTGCTCTCTGAGGCTGTCTATGGCGGCGTTTACCGCATCACGACACAGCTTCTTGTTCATTTCGGTTTGGAATTCAGCTTTGTCGACACGACTGACCCTGCGGTAGTGCTTGGGGCCCTGCGTCCTAATACCAAAATGCTGTACATCGAAACACCTACCAACCCCACCATGCGTTTGTCCGACATAGCCGCGATGGCCAAGCTCTCTAACGAGCGCCATGCCGTTCTGGTCATCGACAACACGTTTCTCACTCCTTATTTGCAGCGCCCCATCGAACTCGGTGCGCACATCGTAGTCCATTCGATGACCAAATACCTCAACGGCCACAGCGACTGTACCGGTGGTGCCGTGATCCTCACGCGCCCCGAAGACGCAGAGAAAATTCATTTCGTTCAGCGATCTGCCGGTGCTGGCCTGTCACCCATGGATTGTTTTTTGATTTCTCGGGGTATCAAGACTCTCGCCGTTCGTATGCTTCAGCACAACGCCAATGGCCAAGCCGTCGCTCGTCACCTCGACGCGCATCCCAAAGTCCGCAAAGTGTTCTATCCTGGTTTGAGTTCGCATCCGCAACATGACCTGGCACGTCGCCAACAGAAAGGCCCCGGCGCGATGCTTGCGTTTGATCTAGGCACGGAAGAGGCCGCTCGCCGTTTTCTCAACAACCTCAAACTTTGCGCACTCGCAGAAAGTTTGGGCGGGGTCGAAACCCTGATCTCCCTGCCCGCGCAGATGACTCATTCCTCGATGCCCAAAGAAGTCCGCGATCGCGTCGGCATTACGGATAGCCTTGTCCGCCTAAGCGTCGGCATCGAAGACGTCGAGGACATTATCGGCGACCTCGACCAAGCCCTTCTCTACATTTAACCCATGGCACACTCACTCTCGATCGTGCAGATGGTTTGCCCTGGGCCCTTCTCCACGTCCGGCGTAATGCCTGGTTGTTCCGCCCGCCTTACCTCTCAAGAATCGCTTCCGCTAACCACCGCAGGTATTCCTCGGATCCTCCCTCCACTCTCACTACCAAGAATTCGGGCACCTCATAGGAATGCAACCTCAGTACTTCCTTCTCCAACTCTTTTACGCGCGCCGTGCTGGTCTTCATCATCAGCAACCGCTCCCGCGCCGTCTCCACTTTTTCTTTCCACCAATAAATCGACTCGACAGGCGCTCCAATCACGTTCGCACACGCCGCTAATCTCTTCCCCACCACCGCTTTGGCGATCTTCCGCGCTTCGGCCTCCGACCGGCACGTCACCAGCACAATATGAAACTTTGTCTCCTTGGCCATCCCGTTTCCTCCGCGCGAAAATCCACGTGCCTACCCTACACGAGACGTTCCACACCAGCTAGAATATTTCTCTCATGGCTAGTTCACCTATCAAGTTCGGCACCTCCGGTTGGCGGGGACTGATCGCCGACGATTTCACTTTCGCAACGGTCGGTCTGGCTGTTCGGGCCATCTCCGAACACCTTACTGCCGAGAAACGTCATCCGACAGTCCTCGTCGGTTACGACACCCGTTTCTATTCAGAAGAGTTTTCCGCTCTGGCAGTTCAAGTCCTTCAAGAGCATGGCATTAAGACTCTCCTCTCTGAGACCTTTACTCCCACTCCCGCCATCGCCTATGAAATTGGACGCCAGAAACTTGATGGCGCCATCAACTTCACGGCCAGCCATAATCCCGCGCAATACCACGGTTTGAAATTCTACGGCTCGGATGCCGGTCCGGCGATGCCTGAAGTTACCAAAGATATCGAAGCTCGCGTCACTGCCATTCTCGGCAGACACGCTGCCTTTCCGCTGACTTCGGAGAGAACGCACGTTCGTAGGAAAGATCTTGGCGAGCGCATCAATCTCCAGGCCAACTACCTCAAGCGCCTCGAAGAACTCGTTCGTTTCGAGCGGATCCGCAAAGCCAATCTCAAGGTCGTTGTCGACGCTCTTCATGGCGCCGGCGCAGGCTACCTTGATAAGGCCCTAGCTGACCACGGGGCGGCCGTCAAAGCGCGCCGAACCAATCGCGATTGTCTGTTCGATGGCAGCGGACCGGACGTCAGTGAAGAAAATCTTGCTTCTCTGGGCACGGCAGTAAAAGACAGTGGGTCAAAGCTCGGGCTCGCCACCGATGGCGATGCCGACCGCTTTGGCATCGTCGACAGCGACGGCACCTGGATCCAGCCAAACCTGATCCTCGCCCTGGTCTACGATTACTTGGTTGAAACGCGTGGTTGGAAGTTTCCTGCAGCCCGCAGCGTCGCCACCACACAAATGATTGACGCGTCCGCCAAATTGCATGGTCTTGCAACCTATCAGACTCCGGTCGGCTTCGAGTACATCGGCCGGCTCATCCGTGAGGAGAAAATTGCCCTCGGTGGCGAGGAAAGCGCCGGCCTGACCATCCGCGGACACATTCCTGAGAAAGACGGAATCCTCGCCTGCCTACTTGTTGCGGAAATGACAGCGGCCCGGGAAACCTCAATCGGGGAACAAGTTCGAGCCATGTTCAAGAAGCTGGGCCGTGAATTCCACCCTACCCGTCTAAATCTTCCGCTCACCCCCGAACAGAAAGCAAACGCCCTCAGGCGGGTGGCCGTGGATTGTTCGACACTTCTCGGAAGAAAAGTTGTATCCGTCGATCGCACGGATGGCGCAAAATTCGTATTCGAGGATGGTTCTTGGATGTTGCTTCGTTTCTGTGGCACAGAATCTCTTGTCCGTTTGTATGTCGAGGCAGAAAGTGCGGCGGCTACAAAAAACCTGGTGCAGGAAGTTTCAGAGTGGATCGTAAAGGGCGCATGACGATTAATTTACAGGAATCATTCAAAAATCTTTTCGCAAACTACGCTCGCCATCTTCTCGTCATTTTCATCGTCGTCCTTTTTGTTCACGACGTGTTCGGCAATCACGGCTATCTGGTGATGCGCCACAAGCAGCAGGAAATCCAGAAGGTCAAGGTCGAACTCGATCGGCTCGATAAGGAAAATGCCGGGCTCGAAGAGGATCGCAAGAATCTGAAGTCGGATCCCGCCACGATTGAAAAGATTGCCCGCGAAGAATTTGGTCAGTCGCGCCCCGGAGAAATTGTCATTAAGTTACCGGCACCAGCGATGCCGGTTGAGGCTGCCGCGGTAAAACCTTGATCGCTGCTTCTTTGGCTTCGGTTCTCCACAAAGACAGGGCCCACATTGCCAGAAAAATTACGGCCAAGCCAATCGTGGCTTTGCCTAGCCCGCACTCGTGTTTCCGCAAAATAGAAAATCTCCCGTACACGAGTTCCAGGTGCACCCAGTAGACCAGCAACGAAGTTTTCCCCAGCTGCACAACGGGACTAAATCTCTGTTGGCCCAGGCCCTTCTGGCACCAGGCATAGGCGATCGCCAACAAAATCAGTAGCATGCCGCAGCGCAAGAGGAAGAAGCTTGGGGAAGCGTGCCAATAATCCTCGAGCGCATAAATCCGCACTGGCGAAGCATCGAGCGCAATCGATAGAACGATAGCAGCTGCACCCACTGCCGCAATCCAGAGGAAAGACCGAGATTCCTGTTTTTGCGCCGCAGGAGAAAATAATGCAAATCCAGTCGCGAGGCCTATGAACGCGAACGCGCACCAGGGAAATATCGGGAACAACCAATGCTGCGGCTGGTTAAACGTATGAACACCATTGATGTAGGATTCGAGCGGCCAAGGTAGAAATCGCGGCCTCCAGGTGCTCCAAAGCGGAGGCGTCACAAGCGCAACCACTACCCCCATCGTCAAGGCGAAATACTGGCTCCGCCGGCGCGCAACCTCAGAGTTTGCCGAGGAGGCCAGCCAACACACGACTCCCATAAAAACGATCGACAGCCCCAGAATGTTCAAGATATCCACGCGCAGCAAATCCGTCCAAGGCACCCACTTATGCCCCAGCGCGTACTCTTGAATTCGAAACACCAGCCCCAGTCCAAACACTTCCCCTCCCCGCAGGCTCGTGTGCTTCAAAATCTGATTCCGCGTCATGCCCTTTTCGCGAAACCGTCCCGTCGTGAGGGCCACCGACACGCCGGCAATAAACAGGAACAAAGGCGCAGGCGCCGTGCCCAAGATCTGTGACCACCGTACAAATTCGGTCTTCTGCCATTCCGCACTCAGCCAGGAATTGTAGCAATGGTCCTCGAACATGAGCACGCACGCCAACCCGCGCATCCAATCGATGTATGCCAGGCGTTTCAACTCACGATTCCTTTTTAGAATTATTTCTGCACTGCATTTCTACAATCCAACCATCTTTGTGTACAGTTTACTATCGACATCTTTAAAGTCTTGCCCAATTTCAGCTCTCTCTAGGGATATTGATGAGACAAGTCAATGTTTGGATCATCGTAGGAATTTGGGCGTTTCTATCGCTGGATGGAATTCTCCTCGCTCTTTGGCAGGGTTACACCGGCCGCTCCTTTGCTTCCACAGCAACAACCATCTCGCTCCTACTATTTTTCATGCTTCTGTTCGCCGCTCGTGGAGTCGCAGACAAATTCTCAAACGCCAGTGGACCTAGTAGCGGTTTAGCCATTTGTGTTTTTGTTTTTCTTCTCTACCTCATCTACCTGATTGGAACCGGTACATTTGCACTGGGTCGGGTTGGCATCATCGCGGCTTTCATTTTTGCGCCCTTAGCCTTCGCCATGTCCGGAGAAAAGTCCGCTCCCGGCTCCAGTCAAGACTTCCTGACTCTTGCGGCGGTCTGGGCCTTCGTTAAGTTCGGCCCCTCGCACTACCTCTGGCCGTACCCCGGTAGCCGTCTCGCTTACACCTTCACCGTACTGGTCGCCGTGAACGTTGCCATTGCCACGTTCCTTCTCGCTCGCAAAACGCAGGGGGTCGGTTACACCATCGGATGGGGAAAGGACTGGGCATTTTATATCCTGACGAGCTTTCTCCTGTTTGGCTGTGTCGCGATCCCGCTCGGCATTTCCATGCACTTCATCACCCTCGCGCCAGAATGGAGTCATTGGAGTTCGTTTCTCGGCTTGTCCTTGGGCATCTTGATCTTCACCGCGTGGCCTGAGGAACTCTTGTTCCGGGGATTGCTTCAAAATCTTCTTGCGCGCTCATCGAAAAACGAATTCGCCGGTTGGTGGACTTCCTCGGTGCTCTTCGGCCTCGCGCACATCACCAACAACGGGCACTTTCCAAATTGGCGCTATGTCATCCTTGCCACAATCGCGGGGCTTTTCTATGGCTGGACATGGCGCAAAACCAACTCCCTTTTCGCCTCAGCCCTCCTGCATGCCGCTGTCGACGTCACCTGGCACTTCCTGTTCCGCACTCCCTAAACTCTCTGACTCTTCTGCGCACCTTCTCTGGGGCCTTGGTGGCCTTTGCGTGAAATTTTGCCCAATTTGTCTTGCAACTTCCACGCGGCTCTCTTATCCAAACCACTCGCTCCGATAGGCCAACCACCAACAGAACGCCAGGAGTGGTATCGTCACGCCAACCGCCCACCAGAATGGCAACAGCAAATCCGCCACCAATCCCAAGGCCCCAAATGTCATCCAGAATATCTTTCTTTGCATCTTCACAGTCTAATCCCAATTTACGGCAACCTTGCCTCTAGTAATTACTGGTTATCTGAGTTACAAACTCTGACTGTCGCACTCACACTTCGGAAGGAATAGGTTTCATGACCTACGAACACCTCCTCAACACCGGCCAATTCCGTCTCCATAGTTACAGCTTGGAAAATGTCCTGATCGTCGAATGTCACGGCAAACTCACTAGCGAAAACGCCATGACACTCCGCGATGAAGTTCGCAAACTCATGTCCGGCCAGAAAAGCATTTTGTTGGATCTAAAAGGAGTTCCACAGATGGATAGCACGGGCCTCGGTGCGGTGGCCACACTGTACGTTTCCGGTCGCACCCACGGCTGCCAGATCAAAGTCACTAACGCCGCACCGCAAATCCGCAAACTCTTCAGCGTCACTAATCTTCTCTTGCTCTTTGAAGAGGTAGGACGCCACGGCGGCAAAATTCTTTGATCTTGGGGTAGTAGAAGCCCCGCCGAGCTGATCTCGAGCGTAGTCGAGAGCGTATCGGGGATTCGGCGCGGGCTTGATTCTAGCCCAATATAATGGAACAAAAAACCTCGTTGCGTCGGTCGACGCGCGGTTCAGAACTGGGCTGAAGCTTACCGTACCACGCCCGTCATCGGCGACGATGCCGATGCGTACAATCGTTTAGGCATTCGTCCTGCCAGATAGGCCTTGCGGCCCGCAATCACGGCATCGCGCATGGCTTCAGCCATCAATTCTGCTTCCACGGCTTCCGCGATTGCCGTGTTCATGAGCACGCCGTCTGCACCGAGTTCCATCGCCACAGCGGCATCGGAAGCCGTGCCCACACCGGCGTCAACGATCATAGGAACTTCGGTAATGCGCTCGCGCAGAATCCGAAGATTCGCCGGATTCTGGATCCCCAATCCGGATCCAATTGGGGCCGCAAGCGGCATTACGGCAGAGGCTCCCGCATCGATCAGTTTTCGCGCAGCAATCAAATCATCATTTGTGTACGGCAGAACGACGAAGCCTTCTTTGACCAGCACTTTGGTGGCTTCAATTAGCTGCTCGGTATCTGGGAAAAGCGTCTGCTGATCGCCGATTACTTCAAGTTTGATCCAGTTCGACAATCCCAC
The DNA here is from genome assembly GCA_035314425.1 of Candidatus Acidiferrum sp. Taxonomy (GTDB): domain Bacteria; phylum Acidobacteriota; class Terriglobia; order Acidiferrales; family UBA7541; genus Acidiferrum. The sequence continues at coordinate 70,294 of DATFZN010000124.1, forward strand.
TTCGCGAGCCAGTCGCGCCGTGCGCACCGCCTCATCCGCCGAATAACACGCAGCGGTATTCGGCAGAATAAATATCTTTTCGCGGTTGATATAGTCGAGCAGCGATTCTTTAGACTTGTCGGTCAGGTTTACTCGGCGCACGGCAACGGTGACCATATCTGCGCCAGAAGCGGCGTGTGCCCGGGCCATTTCCTGAAAGTTACGGTACTTTCCTGTTCCGACAATTAGCCTGGACTTAAAGGCTCGGCCGGCAATCACCAATTCGTCTGGCATCGGGAGTCTCCCAGCCCAATTCTAGACCTCGGAGACTCCCCTGCCAAATCGCATTTCGCCTGGCATCGCCTGACGCGATCACGGTTCGCTCGGGATCTGGGGTTCAGCCCAATTCCTTTCGGCAAACACCAGTGACTAGACTTGGGTATGGGCCTCTAGAAACCACAAATCCTTATCCATCTCTCGGGTCACGGTCGTAAACAAATCCGCCGTGATCGGATCGTCCAAATCATCCGATTCCTTCACCGATTGCCGCATCGCGTTGGTCGCAAATGCAAAATTGTGCACCAAGAACTTCAGAATTTCCGGGCCATCCGATGCAGCGAGGTCGGCTTCTTTAATGCTCGACTTCGCCGCCGCTTCGCGGACTGTTCCATTCGCAATGCCACCTAGCGATGTAATCCGCTCGGCAATCGTGTCGATGTGATCTTCCAAGTGCTCCGCAATCGAATCAAAGAGTAGATGCAGTTGATAGAAATCCTTACCCTTTACATTCCAATGTGCCCACTTCACTTGGCTATGGAGATCCGTTGCATCCGCTAACCGCAAATTCAACAGCGTCGTCAATGCTTGCCGATTACTGTCGGGAACGCCAACGCTGCTATGAAAGGCACGAGCCGTAGCTGCTTTTGCCATGGGTAAAACCTCCTCGATGTGGTGTCTGACACGGGATAGGATGCGCCTGAGAAGTAAAATGATTCAGTAATTCTTGTCACATTTGGATTAAACTAGGGCTTAATTGAGCGCCACCGGCCGGGGTTCGGTCACGTCGGCATAGAGTTTTGCGATCAGCTCATGGTACCGCTTCTCCACCACCTTCCGCTTCAATTTCATCGTAAACGTCATCGCCCCACTATCGAACGTGAAATCCTCTGGCAGCAGAGCGAATCTCTTGATGGTCTCGTACTGAGCCAGATGTGCGGTCAGCCGGCTCACTTCATTTTCAATCAACGCGTAGGCTCGCGGGTGGGCCGCTAATTCGGCATTCGAGGAAAACTTCAGCCCCTCCTCGGCTAGTTTTGCCAAAACGGTCACGTGGTTCGGCACGATCAGAGCCACGATAAACTTCTGCTGATCTCCGACAACCATTGCATTTAAGATATACGAACTCGTTTTCAAGCAATTTTCGATCGGCTGGGGCGCGACAAATTTTCCTGCCGCGGTCTTCAACAAATCCTTCTTGCGATCGGTGATGAACAGGTAGTTGTCCTTGTCGAGGTACCCAATATCGCCGGTCTTGAACCAACCATCCTCGGAAAGTACTTCTCGCGTCGCTTCTGGCGATTTGTAATACCCCCGCATGATGCAAGGTCCCTTGGCGAGAATCTCCCCATCATCTGCTATCCGGATCTGCACATTCTCAATCGGCCGCCCCGAACTCCCTACACGATTTTTGGGATAATTCGAAGTCAACACCGGGGAAGTCTCCGTCAGTCCATATCCCTGATAGATAAAAATTCCAATGGCCCAGAAAAATTCGGCGAGTTCCTTGGCCAAAGGCGCTCCGCCAGACATCACCACGCGAAGCCTCCCACCAGTTCCTTCCCGCACCTTCGAATAAACCAACCGGTCGGCCAGCGCCCATTTCAATTTCAGCCAAAGGCTGGCCGGCTGATCGCCGCAACGCCAACGAGCCGCTTCCCGAGCCGTTTTTATCCCAAAATCAAATATTTTCCTCTGAATCCCGGTGTGTTGCGTTCCTTTTTCCATGAGCCGCGCGTAAATCTTTTCAAAGAATCTGGGAACGGCCGCCAGTATTGTTGGCTTCACTTCCAGCAGAGCCTGCGCGACGTTCTCCACCACCTCGACGTAGGCGATCGGGCAGCCCTTGAAAATGTATAAGTAGTCCAACATTCGCCCGTAGACATGCGCCAGGGGTAGGAAAGAAACCGCCAGATCCGTTTCCGGCTGCAATCTCAGATCACCCACGGAATCAGTCACATTCGAACTGAAATTCAAGTGCGTCAGCATCACGCCCTTCGGCTCACCTGTGGTTCCCGACGTATAGATCAGAGAGGCCAGCTGCCCCGGTAAAACCTGCGCGGCGCGCATGCGGTATTCCGCGATCTCGGTTCCACCCGCCGTAGCGATCAACGTCTCGTATTGCAGGAAATCGCTTGGAATCGCTTCTCCCGCGTTCGCAACGATAACGGTTTGAAGGTCCTTCAGCGAATCTTTGATATTCAGAAATTTCTTCAACTGGTCGGCTCCCGAGACGAACACCACTTGCGCTCCGCAGTGGTTTAAGATGTACGACATTCGGTCCGGCGACTCATTGAAATAAACGGGAACTGTAACCGCGCCCGATCCATTGATCGCAAAGTCCGCGGTATGCCATTCAGGGCAATTCGGGGCGAACAATCCCACGCAGTCGCCGGGCTTCACACCCAGTTCCACAAACGCATTGGCCAAGCCGGCCACTCGCCGCAAAAATTCTTTTGAGGACAGTGCTGCCCAGTGCTCATCCCGCCGCACCATCTGGGCGCGCGGAGACGGGTGCTCATCGACAGCATGGAGGAACCGGGACGGGAGTGTGCCGTAGTTCATTCGAAGTGTGAATCTACCCTACTGGCATTTTGGATGCAATGTCCCTCCTGAAAGTCTGCCTCGCCGCAAAATTTCGCAGGATTGGGTGCCGCACACACAGGCTCCAGGAGAACCGGAGAGGTGTCAGGTTGTAATCCATTCCTTGGTCACCGACACGACCGAGCGAGCTTCCCTGCTTTGCCGCCGCCTTCCACGCTGCGCTAGAATACTCCTCAGACAGGAGCACATCCGATGAGTGTCAGCACTCCGGTTCTTAATGATCCAGCCACGTCCCGTGGTCCGTTTCGCGCACCTCGTGGCACACAACTTTCGACAAAGGGCTGGCCTCAAGAAGCTGCCCTGCGCATGCTCCTCAACAATCTCGACCCTGACGTCGCCGAAAAGCCAGAAGACCTCGTTGTCTACGGCGGAACTGGCAAAGCCGCTCGTAACTGGGACTGCTTCCACGCAATCGTAAAATCCTTGCGGGCACTGGAAAGTGACGAGACTCTTCTTATTCAATCTGGTAAGCCCGTCGCCGTTTTTCGCACCCACGAATACGCTCCTCGCGTTCTACTCTGCAATTCCAACCTTGTCGGACACTGGAACAATTGGGAAAAGTTCAACGAGTTCGACCGTGCCGGCCTGATGATGTACGGCCAAATGACAGCCGGCAGTTGGATCTACATCGGTACGCAAGGTATCTTGCAGGGCACCTTTGAAACGTTTGGCGCAGCGGCCCGGCAACATTTCGATGGCACGCTCGCCGGCAAACTCGTCGTCAGCGGCGGCATCGGCGGCATGGGTGGAGCACAACCCCTGGCCGCAACGATGAATGGGGCTGCGTTTCTCGGTATCGACGTTGATGCCGAGCGCATCAAGCGCCGCGTCAAAACCGGCTACTGCGACGTGATGGTCAGTTCTCTTGACGAAGCACTGCGTATTCTAAAAAACGCTGTCCGTAAAGGCGAGGCCGCTTCTGTAGGCCTGGTTGGCAATTGCGCCGACCTCATTCCCGAACTCGCCAAGCGTGGGGTGGTCCCGGACATCCTCACCGACCAGACCAGCGCGCACGATCCCATCGGCGGCTACGTCCCGAATGGTATGACTCTTGAGCAGGCTCTCGAACTTCGCAAAAAGGATCCGCAGGAATATCGCAAACATTCCATTGCCGCCATGGGCAAACACGTCCAGGGTATGCTCGATTTGCAAAAGCTTGGCTCCATCACATTCGATTATGGCAACAACATTCGAACGTTTGCCTTTGAAGCCGGAGTACGGAACGCCTACGACTTCCCCGGTTTCGTGCCCGCCTACATTCGACCGCTTTTTTGCGAAGGCAAGGGCCCTTTCCGCTGGGCCGCCCTTTCTGGCGAAGCTTCCGACATTGCGCGGACCGATCAATTGGTCCTGCAAATGTTTCCGCAAAACGAACATCTCAAGCGTTGGATCACTTTGGCGCAGAAAAAGGTTAAATTTCAGGGCCTGCCGTCACGTATCTGCTGGCTCGGCTATGGAGAGCGGGATAGGTTCGGCCTGGCCGTGAACGATCTGGTCGCCAAGGGCGAACTTAAGGCTCCCATCGTCATCGGTCGTGATCATCTTGATTGTGGCAGCGTCGCTTCCCCTTTCCGCGAAACGGAATCGATGAAAGACGGCTCCGATGCGATCGCCGACTGGGCTCTCCTGAACGCTCTTGTCAACACTGCCAGCGGAGCGACTTGGGTCTCTATTCACAATGGTGGCGGGGTAGGCATCGGCTATTCGCAGCACGCCGGCCAGGTTCTTTGCGCCGACGGTACCAAAGAAATGTCCACTCGCATCGAACGAGTGTTGACCAACGATCCCGGCATGGGCGTTGTCCGTCATGCCGACGCTGGTTATCCGGAAGCAATTGCCTTTGCCAAAAAGTCCGGGGTCAAAGTTCCGATGCTATAATCTGGCGCAAAGCTTAGAGAGTCAACAAACAATTCAGTCCAGGAATCCGCCTATGTATACCGTACTCGGTGCTTCAGGACATATAGGTTCGGTCATCACCAAGGCGTTGTTGGAGAAGGGTGAGAAAGTCCGGGTATTCGGTCGTCACTCGGGAAAATTGCAGTCTTTCGTTCAAAAGGGCGCCGAATCAATTATCGCGGAGATTACGGATGAAAAAGCGCTGTGCACTTCTCTCGATGGTTCACGCGCTGCATTTTTGATGATCCCCCCGAGTTTGACTGCCATCGATTATCGCGCCGAGCAGGAGCGCACCAGCGACGCGATTGCCGCGGCAGTGAGAAAATCTGGCCTGCACTATGCCGTGAATCTCAGCAGTATCGGAGCGCAAGCCGCCGATGGCACCGGCCCGATCGTCGGCCAACACAATTCCGAGCTGAAACTAAACGCCATCGACAAACTAAACGTTCTCCATCTTCGTCCGGCCTACTTTTTTGAAAATCACCTGGCGGGCATCGGCATGATCGAGATGATGGGCATATTTGGCGGCGCGATAAAGGGGGATCCAAGGTTTCCGCAAATCGCCACCAAAGACATCGGCGCCTACGCCGCGGATCGTTTGTTGAAACTCGATTTCAATGGCAAGCAAGTTCAGGAATTGCTGGGCGAACGCGATCTTAGCATGAACGAGATCGCCGCAGCCATCAGCAAGGCCCTCAATATCAGTGAACTTCGTTACGTGCAATTCTCCTACGATCAAGTCCTACACGTCCTGATGCAAATGGGCACTCCGGCTAAAACCGCCGCAACTTTCATCGAAATGTTTCGGGGCCTCAATGAGGGCATCGTTGCTCCCGCGGAAGCTCGAACCCCGGGCAATTCCACCCCGACCTCAATCGAATCCTTTATTCAAGATGTATTCGTTCCAGCATTCCAGCAATCGAAAGCCGTCGGCGCCTGACAGTTTTCCTGTGGCCCGGTGGCTCTGGACTCCTTTTCTCGTCATGGGTGCGGGTACCTAGGTCACTACTGGTACGGGTTTCCCGCGAATAGCTCCGAATAGCTCTGGTGGAGCTGCCAAAGAAGAATGGCGATTAAGCTTCGTCATATTTGTCGTGGTGCCGCACCCATGCCATGGTATGGGCCAAGCCCTGTTCGTCTCGCCCTTTTGGCACGATGTCCAGCCAATTGTAGGTGCCGACCAGGATATCCAACCCGCGGGCGTAGCTTGAATAGGTGTGGAAGATGTTTCCGGCGGCATCCTTGTAAAACACGCTTGTGCCGGGCCGTTCCTCGCTGGGGAACTTCCGCATTCCGTAGTTGTAATACACTTCCTCTTTTCCCAGTTCTTCCTTGGACCTTGACACGTGATAGTCGTAATTGAAGTCGGTGGCAGACGATGACACCCAGTGGAACCGCCAGCCCATCCGCGTTTTGAAAGCTTCGATCTCCGCCAGTGGCGCCCGCGAAACCACTGCCAGGCGCACGTCTCTTGCCGCCAAGTGCGGCACGCTGCCATCAAGATGGTCGGAGAGGAACGAGCAGCTTGGGCAGCCTTCTTTCCATCCAGGCCCGAGCATGAAGTGATAGACGATCAGCTGTGATCGGCCATTGAAGAGATCGGCCAGCGTCTCCTTCCCTTGGGGCCCATCGAAGGTGTACGGCTTCTCTACCTTTTCCCAAGGCAGCTCCTGGCGCTGCCGGCTCAATTCATCGCGCAAGCGGGTGAATTCCTTCTCCTTTTTCAACAACTCCTGGCGCGCGGCAAGCCATTCGGCCGCCGAGACAACCTTTGACTGTCCGATTGCTCTTGTTGCCATATCCATTTCTCCTCTCTACAGCCGCACTATACAAGTTACCGGCTCGTTCTTGCTGCCCTGTTTCCTCCTTTGCTTTGGATTCAAGACCAGATTTACAAGCGATTAGGCAAATGGATTTTCGTCTGCGCTCGGACCGTAAATCGACGGCACTGGAACATCCAGCATCCGCAGATAGACCGAGAGCTGCCCGCGATGGTGATAGTTATGATTCATGAGGATGGAGCGAAGGAAAGCGATTCGCGGGACCGTCATGAGGATCTTCCCGTTTTTCGTCAAGCTCCATGTGGAGTTGAGCCGGGCATCGTCCATTTTCTTCAGCATGTCCCTGGCGCTTTCAAGGCCCCTTGAAAACGTGTCCAGGATTTCCTGGCGGCTCTTGGCCTCCGGCTGAGCGAAGCTTGGGGCTTCCATGCTGTCCGGTACTGCTGCCGCGGTGACGCTCCCCGGCACCGATGCAATGTGCAAAGCCAACTGCCCCAGGGAAAAGGCTTTCGGGTGCGGTTTCCAAGAGAGTTTGTCGCTCGGAATCCGATCCAAGAGGCGCCTGGTCGTTTCTGCTTCCTGATCAAGCTCCAGTAAAATGGTATCTGCAAGTTTCATAACCGCTCCTTTCGTTTTACTCTTGGAAAGCAACTTGTTCAACACCGCCGAGGTTAACCCTCCGGCCGAGACAACGCTGCCAGCCAACAATGCCGTGCTGCCGATGCAAAATGGACACATTATTTCCTCGGTCGCTCGGACGGTGTCCGCCGCGGGGTGGTTCACCGCAAACGCGCCGCTTCCGCTCGCTTCTTCACACCGCCGTTCATATACCCCCACCCGCCGGTCACTCCCTTTCGATGCTCTTCTTGAATCAATCCCATGGCCGCGTGCCGAAACGCAATCCGTGTCCCACCATCCACCTGGCTCAAGCGGTACTGCACATTCGAAACGACCGGATAGGACATAAACAAGGGGCCACAAATCTCGAGGAGTGTTGGCCGTTTGATGGCCTGCACTACTCCCCAAAAGTGCCCGTTCCCGTCACCCAAATCTCGGTACCACCTGCCACCGGGCCATGGCTCGAGCTTCATGGGCATGGGTTTGTCGTCGGCCACTGCATTGAAGGGTCCCAGTTGTTCGAGCAATGCGGCGAACGTAGCCTCCAACGGCGCGTCTACAAGTATTTCTTCTGTAACATTCAACGTCATATCTTCAATTCTTATTCCCGTCGAAATCATCTTTCCTCCTTGAAATGCGATCCGGCGCACCCCCGTTTGAAGGATCGCTCTTCCGCTCGGCACGCTCCTTCACTCGGCTTAATTGATGCCGCCAGAATCGTTCGAACGTTTCTGTCCACTCATGAAGCGGCCGGATGGCCTCTGCGTTGGTTCGATAGAGCATCCGCCGCCCGTCGCGCCGCACCTGAACGAGACCTACCTCCAACAGTACGCGCAGGTGCTTCGACACGGACGGTTGCTGCAACCCCAGCGAGTCTACAATCTCCCCAACCGGCCGTTCCTGGAGAGCGATGAAGCTCAAAATCTCCCGGCGCCGGGGCTCCGCCACGGCATTAAACGCATCGGAAGTTGTCGCCGCCCTGGCCATGTCCCGACAATACATTCCTATATAGGAATATGTCAAGCCTTTTTTCCCCCGAGCCCCTCCTCCGCAATAGCGATAGGACTTTCCGGCCAATACTGCCGCAGCCGCTTGTTCTCATTTAAAACTTGGTAATCGAGAGCCGGCAGATGCGTTCCAAAGCATTTCATCCAAGCGGTGCTCGATCGGCTGCGGCTACCCTTCTTCGATTTCCGGGTTAGATTCCCTCCACAAAATGCATTCCTCCCCCATCTTCGGCATAATACAAGCACGTGAGTGACACCTTACTTATCACTGGCGCGTCGCAACTTCTAACCTTGCGCGGCAGTTCTCCGCGTCGCGGCGATTCACTGAGCGACCTCGCCATCATCAGAAACGGGGCTCTCCTCATCTCTGACGGGCGGATATTTGCGGCAGGTGCCCGTTCAAAAATCGAATCCCATCCGGCCGCTCGCAAGGCTCTAAAACTTGACGTCGCTGGCCGTCTCATACTCCCGGGTTTTGTCGATTCCCACACGCACCTGGTTCACGCGGCCAGCCGCAGTGAGGAATACGAACTGAAAATTAGGGGCGCCAGCTATGAAGAGATTGCCCGCAAAGGTGGCGGCATCCTCAATTCTGTAAAAAAACTTCGCTCCGCTAGTGCCGCCGCACTGAAAAGCCGCGCCGTCTCCGCACTCGAAGAATTTGCCTCCTATGGCACCACTACCATCGAAGCAAAGAGCGGCTACGGCCTCGATGTTGCCAGCGAACTAAAGATCCTGTCTCTCCATAAGGAATTAGCCACCGAGCAACCGATCGAAATTGCTTCGACATTTCTCGGCGCTCACGTCGTTCCCCCTGAATTTCGCAAATACCATGACGGCGCGGAAAAATATATTCGCTTTCTAATCAAGGAGCTGCTCCCTGAACTTGCCGCCCAGAATCTTGCCGAATTCTGCGATGTCTTCTGCGATCGCGGTGCATTCACCCGCGAGCAGTCGGAGCACATCTTGCAGGAAGGCCAATCCCACGGACTTGCTCCCCGAATTCACGCCGAGCAACTTTCCCATACCGGCGCCACGCAACTGGCTGTTCAACTCGGGGCCGCCAGTTGCGACCATCTTGAGCAAATCACGGCCGCCGACATTCGCGCCTTGGCCAACTCCAATACCGTTGCCACTCTTCTCCCGGGCTGCGATTTTCATCTCGGCTCGAAGCAGTACGCCCCAGCCCGCAAACTGATCGACTCCGGTGCAATCGTTTCCCTTGCCACTGATTTCAATCCCGGCACCAGCCCAACTGTAAGCATGCCGATGATTCTTTCTCTCGCGTGCACAGAACTTCGTATGACTCCGGCGGAAGCCATCGCTGCCGCGACCATCAACGCTGCATACGCCCTGCGCCGCGAAAAGCGCACGGGCTCACTCGAACCCGGCAAGCAAGCCGACCTGGCCGTCTTCGATGTGGAGGATTATCGCGAAATTCCCTATTATTTTGGGATGAACCGCTGCTCGATGACCATCAAACGTGGCGAGATCATTTACGTCAGGGATTAAATTCTCAGAAGGCCCAGCATCCGTAAGGGTACGCCCGAAAGTGCGACGGTACTTAACCTATGAAACGACTCATTGAATCTGTGCCGAATTTTTCCGAGGGACGAGATCCTTCAAAGGTCGACGCCATCGTCAACGCCATGAGCAGCGTGCCCGGTGTTTATGTCCTTGATCGGGAAATGGACGCCGACCACAATCGCTGTGTCATCACTCTTGCCGGAGAACCGGAAGCTGTTGGGGAAGCGGCCATTCTCGGTACTGGCAAAGCTCTGGAACTCATCGACATGAACGTGCACACTGGCGCGCATCCACGTGTTGGCGCCACCGATGTCGTTCCCTTCATTCCCATCGAAGGGGCCACGCTGGAGGACTGCGTTGCTCTTGCCCGGCGCGTTGGCAACGAAATCTGGAAGCGTTACCGCATTCCTATTTTCTTTTACGAAGCGGCTGCCACTCGCCCGGATCGTGTCAATTTGGAAAATGTTCGCCGTGGCCAGTATGAAGGCCTGCGCGAGGAGCTGAAGAAAAATCACGAGCGTCAGCCAGACGTCGGAGAGCCCAAGCTCCACCCCACGGCGGGTGTTACCGTCGTTGGGGCCCGCAAATTTCTTGTGGCCTATAATGTCAATCTCAATACTCCTGATATCGCCATCGCCAACAAAATAGCCAAGGCTATCCGCTACTCCAGCGGTGGCTTGCGCTACGTAAAATCCATGGGTGTCGACCTTCGAGCCCGCAACCTCGCGCAAGTCTCGATTAACCTAACCGATTACGAAAACACTCCCATGCATCGGGTCTATGAAATGGTCAAACGCGAAGCCGCTCGCTACGGCGTCATGGCGGTCGGCAGCGAAATCGTCGGCCTCGTTCCGAAGAAGGCCATCGAGATGGCCGCCGATTTTTTCTTGCAACTCGAGAACTTCTCGCCTTCACAGGTATTTGAAAACAAACTTTCTGCCGTTCTCACAGGCACGCCACTTGAATCCAAGGACGCGAAGTTCGCAGCCCTTGCCCAGCCGTTCCTTGACGCCGTAGCCGAACCGACTGCCACACCCGGAGGCGGCAGCGTTTCTGCCTTTGCTGCCGCCTCCGCCGCAGCCCTCGGCCAAATGGTTGCTGGTCTAGCTCGCAAAAAGAAATCGCAGATCCTCCACGTAGACAAACTTTCCGATCATCTGGACGCCCTTCGCCGGATTGCCGAGGAACTCACGGCTGCCATTGACCGTGACGCCGCATCGTACGATTCCGTCCTAGCCGCCTTCAAACTTCCGAGCGGCAATCCGGAAGAAATCGAGAAGCGCGAAGCGGCCATCCAGGTTGCCACCAAGGGAGCCGCGGAAGTTCCCATGGAAGTCGCCCGCAAAAGCGCCGACCTGCGTGACCGTTTGCTGCAACTGGAAGCAGTCTCTCCGGCATCGATGAAATCGGATCTCCTCGTCGCGCGTCTAATGGCTGTAGCGGGCGCGAACGGTGCTCTTGCCAATGTGGAGACCAATCTCGTTGGTTTGAAAGATGCCACCTATGTCGAGGCCATGCGGACCAAAGTTGATGAACTGCGCAAGCGCCTCAGCTAACCGTCGCACAATACGCTAAAATGTAGTTCCGGCTTACTCTAAAGGAGCTTCTAATTATGGTTGCAAAAGTATCGATTCGTTTTCTGGCGATGGTTGCTGCTCTCCTCTTGAGCTCAGCATTGGCCAAGCCTTCCCGCGCAGGCAGTTTAAGCGCCGACACCATCGGCCTTTTCCCGAAAAACACGGGTGAGTTCGCGTATGCCGATCTTAAAAAAGCGCGTACCATGCCCTGGTACCCGGCTCTTCAGGAGCAAATGCTCCCGGAGCGTTTCCGCCAGTTCGAAAAATTTCTCGCTTCCGCGGGAGTCGACCCCAATACCCAGGTCGATGAATTGTGCTGGGGTCTTGTTCCTGAAACCATGACCAAGGATGACGGCAGCACTCCGACTGCAAGCAACGTCCCCTCAAGCGAGCAGATTGTTGGCATCGCCCTCGGAAATTACAATCCTTCCTCCACGGAAGACTTCTTCAAAAGACAAAAGCTTGCGACAGTCAGCAAGCGTGGCTATACCCTCTTTGCTTTTGGTTCCGGCGCTGGCCCGGACGATCTTTTCTTCTTCTTCATCGATTCCAACAAGGCGGCTTTTGGCCATCGCCAGTTGCTCGAGAAACTGATTGAGATTCGCTACGGTACCGAAGAGAGCCTGCTTCGCAACGATCAACTCTACGGCCTGATCAATGAAATCAATGGCACTGGCATCGTCTGGGCCGTGCTCGACTCCGACTACACTCGCCTCGCCATGGGCCAACTTGCTCCCGAAGTTCAGCAATTCCCCGAAGCGGCAAAGCTGATTCAGCGGATGAAAGCCATGATCATCTCCGCAAGCGCTAGCAGTGGTCTTCAGGGTAAGTTCCAGGCTGTTTGCGCCACTCCCGAGGATGCCAACACCCTCAGCCAATTAATGGCCGCAGGGCTTCTCTACAAAAAGTATCAAGCCGCAAAAGATAATCCCGATCTTGGCCAATTGTTGGATCAGACGGGCGTTACCCCGTCGGGCGAACGGATCGTGGTGAGCATGAATGTCAGTGACGACCAGATGACCGCACTCATTCGCAAAAACACTTTCGCCTTCAAGATGTAGACGGGATTTTTCCTCTGTCATTCCTCGGGCGCGGTGTGCCCGAGGAATCTGTTTTTTTTTGCGTTTAACTTGCTACCGCGATCCGCTTGATCATTCTCATTCGCGATGAATCTTCCAGAAACTCGCACTGAATTTCATCCACTCCAGCGATCACTGGCTTTTCTTTCCCCGCAGGTGTCTCTTTCCCGGGAAACGACAACTCAATCTCAATCCGGTCCGTCAACTGCTGCAACGCAATGTCGCAGCTCTTTGCGACACTGTGGCAGGCAAAACAGTGCTTGCACGCTGTCACCACCGCCGACTGCAATGCCAAAATCTCGGTATTTTCCAATCCCGCGGAATCGGCCATATAGCGCGCAGCTCCGCCCGCTGCGGCCGCCAATCGCTCATCCGCGTCCATCTGAAGCAGTATTCGCTGAGTATGCGTCGCCACGTCTAAACGTTATTTGCTAAAGCCACGTCGCAAGCCTCCCTGCAGTCCGGACAATAATACAACCCATCCGCGCAAAGGCGGACATTTAGTTGTCCCTTGCAGATCGTGCAATACTTATCGCAACGGCAATATTCTTCGCTTTTATCGCACTGCGAGCAAACAATCTGTTCTTTCGCTGCCATCGCGCCGCCTCAGGCAAGACTGTACCTGAGCGCCCGGCCCCCAGCAAGCGTTGTGTATTTCGTGATTCCCAATTTGCCAAGACCGATTCTTCGCACTCGGCTTTCGCGTAAGTACCTGACCGGCTACAGCAAGGAGGGTGCCGCGAGTGGCCGCCTTCCCCGAGCGATTATCAGTGGAGCGCGTGCGACATCTGCATTCGTCGATGCCGCCGACATGGCTGAGCTTTGCGGAGTCCTAGTTCGCCCGGGCGGCAGCAGCGGCCCTGGCAAAATCACGTTGTGATTCCCTGACGGCCCGGCCATTGTTCGGCTTGTTCCGATTTTTCCAAGCCAAACTTTCTCCCAGATGGCAGAATGGCGCGATGACCAACTTCGCAAAAAACACCAAATCGTCGGTAATCCCAGGACTCCGCTATCGGAACGCCAAGACTATGATCGATTGGCTTTGCCAAGCCTTCGGTTTCGAAAAACAATCCGTCTATCTCGGCCCAAACGACATCGTCATGCACGCCCAACTGACCTTCGGCAACGGTATGATCATGATCGGCTCGGTCGACAATGGGACGCAATCCTCCGCTTTGCTCAAGCAACCAGATGAAATCGGTGGGGCGGAAACACAAGCTCCCTGCCTGATCGTCCGAGACATCGAGGCACTCTATCGCTCGGCGAAAAGTGCCGGCGCAAAAATCATCGCCGAGCTTGAAACCAAAGAATATGGCGGCAAAGCCTTCAGCTGTTCTGACCCTGAAGGCCACTTGTGGTTCTTCGGCACCTATGATCCATGGGAGAATGCCGAGCCCTGAGCGACGCTACGCTATAACCTATCGGCGGTGCTTCTAGTTTGTCGAGAGGAGCATGATAGAGCCATTGCCGCCTTGCGTTTTGCCAGTGGCACGGTCACCCTTGTCCATGCACTGTTCGGCAAAGGTGTTGACAGAGCCTCAGTTTTCTCATCGAGGGAAACGCTCATGAGCGACCACTCGCATCATAAATCTCCAGCGCCAGTGAATATTCTGCGCCCCGAACTTGCCTCTGATGTCAAAATGCCGGTCGCCGAGCTGATCGGTTTCGGAATCCAAGAGGTCGCCCCGGGCCGCGCTGTCACCACCCTGCAAACCGGCCCGCAGCACGCCAACCCCATGGGCACCTTGCACGGTGGAATTTTGTGCGACATTTCCGACGCCGCCATGGGTATTTCTCTCGCCACGACACTTGAGCCCAACCAATCCTTCACTACCATGGAACTAAAAATCAATTTTCTTCGCCCGGTCTGGTCATCGAAGCTTACCGCCGAAGCCAAGGTCATCCAACGTGGCAAGAGCACTGCCTACGTCGAATGCACCGTCACCGACGAAAACAACAAACTCGTCGCAAAGGCTTCGAGCACCTGCATGATTCTCCAAGGCGAACGCGCCCACGGCCGCTAGGGTAAGCTCGGCCAGGGAAATTCTGTCGTCCTGGGCCCTCGGTCCGCGTTTTTGACGCCTCACACCTCGCGTGTTACCATTTCCTTCTGCCCGAGATAACAATGGAATCGGCTATCTCTCCTGCCCACTCTAGCCCCCGTAAAACGCCCCTGAATGGGGTTCACCGTCGTTTGGGCGCGAAAATGGTCAACTTCGGCGGCTGGGATATGCCCGTCGAGTACCCTTCTGGCGGACTGGTCGCGGAACACAAAGCCGTGCGTAATTCCGTCGGGCTTTTCGACGTCAGCCACATGGGGGACATTCGCATTCATTCCGCCCAGGGTCCGGGGGGAGCGCTCGACGCCGTTCAGCACATTACCATGAATGACGCCTCCAGATTGCAGATCGGCCAAGCCCAGTATTCCGCGATGCTTTATCCCGACGGCAGTTTTGTGGACGACGTTATCGTTCATCGCCTCGCTGAAGATGACTATCTCATCGTGATTAACGCGGGCACTCGCGAAAAAGATATCAACTGGGTTCGCGACAACTGTAAATCCTTCGACTGCACCGTCGACGATCTGAGCGACGACTACACTCAACTCGCCATCCAAGGCCCCGACGCGGTCAACGTCCTAGGCAAACTGACAGACGCCCCTCTCGACCTCATTAAAAATTACTGGTTCACCCACGGCAGCGTTTGCGGCTTGCCCAAGACGCTGATCGCGCGCACCGGATACACAGGTGAAGACGGTTTTGAGATTTACATTCCGAGTGATCAAGGCACGAGCGAACGAGTTTGGAATGAAGTTGTCGAAGCTGGCAAAGAATTCGGCCTGATTCCCTGCGGACTGGGCGCGCGCAACACGCTTCGTCTCGAATCCAAGATGGCGCTATACGATCACGAAATCAGCGACAAAATCATTGTCTGGGAAGCGAATCTCGACCGCTACTGCCGCATGGAAAAAGGTGATTTCATCGGCCGTGCTGCACTTGAAAAAGCTCGTGCCGCAGGCCTCACACGCACTTTGGTCGGCCTCGAAATGGTGGAACGCGGTATCGCCCGTGACGGTTATCGTTGCGTGAACGAAGTCGGCGAAGCCATCGGCGTAATCACCAGTGGCTCGCCATCCCCCACCTTGTGCAAAAATATAGCATTGGCGTACGTTCCACCGCCGTACGCTTTTCTTGGCACGACCTTTTATGTGGAGATTCGTTCCCAGAAATGTAAAGCGCAAGTTGTCGCAACACCCTTTTATAAACGGCCTAAAAAGGGAGTCGCTTCATAAAATAAACGATCGGCAAGTCTTCCAATCAAACAAGGAGTAGTGTCATGGCGTACCCAACAAATTATCGCTACACCAAAGAACACGAATGGATCGACCTGAAAGGCGACACCGCCACCATCGGCATCACGGATTATGCGCAGCACGAACTGGGCGACGTGGTCTTCGTGGAATTGCCGGCCGTCGGTGCGAAGTTAACCACGGGTAAGAATTTCGGGTCCATCGAATCCGTAAAAGCGGTCAGCGAAATTTTCGCGCCTGCTGGCGGTGAAGTCGTGGAAGCCAACTCTGCGTTGCAAACTAAACCCGAGACCGTCAACAGCGACCCTCACGGCGCTGCCTGGCTCATCAAAGTCAGATTGACCAATCCGTCGGAAATCAATTCCCTCATGGACGCCCGGGCCTACGAAGCGTTCATCGCGGAGAAACAAAAGGAAACTTCTGCCTGATGCGCTATTTGCCCAAGAGCCCTACCGAGCGTCAGGAGATGCTGGCCGACATTGGCGTCAAGTCGATCGAAGATTTATTTTTAACGATTCCCGAGCAGTATCGCCTGAAAGTTCCCTTGAACTTGCCGGGCCCGCTTTCCGAATCCGAAGTCATCGATTATTTCCAAGCACGGGCGAAAGAAAATTCCGTCGGCTACACCAGTTTTCTCGGTGCGGGAATTTACAATCATCTGCGCAGCGTAATCACCGACGCAATCATCCAGCGCGGCGAGTTCCTCACTTCCTATACTCCGTATCAAGCCGAAATTAGCCAAGGCACGCTGCAAGCTATTTTCGAATTTCAAACCATGATCTGCCAACTCACCGGCCAGGAAGTCGCCAACGCTTCGATGTATGACGGCTCTACGGCAACCACAGAAGCCGTTCTCATGGCGGAGCGCCTCACCAGTCGCCAGCGCGTCTTGGTCGCTCACAGTCTTCACCCCGAATATCGCGACGTGCTGAGAACCTACGCCAAGCATTCCGGCTTGAAAGTGGAGGAGATTCCCTACGCACAATCGGGCACGATCGATGTAAGAGCCTTGCAGTCTGCACTTGCTGATGATGTCTGCGCGGTCGTCGTTCAATCGCCAAACTTCTTCGGCGCCATCGAATCTTTGGAGCCCATCGCGAAAGCGGCCCATTCTTCGGGCGCCCTACTGGTCGCTGCTGTCGCCGAAGCCCTGTCTCTCGGTGTGATCACTCCTCCCGTGGAAGCCGACATCGTCGCTATGGAGGGGCAAAGCTTCGGCTTGCCACCCAGTTACGGCGGTCCTTTCGTCGGAGTTCTCGCTTCGAAAGAGAGCTTTGTTCGCCAGATGCCCGGTCGACTCGTCGGCCAAACCACAGATCAAGATGGCCGCCGCGGATTCGTGCTGACACTTGCCACTCGCGAACAACATATCCGTCGTGAAAAAGCCACTTCCAACATTTGCACCAATCAAGCACTCTGCGCCCTTGCGGCTACGGTGCACATGACACTTTTGGGAAAAGAGGGCTTGCGCGAACTGTCCGAGCAAAATCTTTCGAAGGCTCATTACGCTCTGAGCGAACTCGAAACGATTCCCGGCGTGAAGCGCACTTTTCCTTCACCGTTTTTCAATGAGTTCACCGTAGAATTTCCGCGTTCCGTAAAAATGGTGAATGCCGATTTGCTCAAACAAAATATCGTTGGCCCATTCGTCCTTGGTTCCGCGTATCCCGAATTGTCAAAGCACGCACTGGTCTGCGTCACAGAAACCACTTCGCGCGCAGAAATTGATCGATTCGTCGCTGCCGTAAAATGCGCCTTGTCACAACCGCTCTAATGGAGGAGGATTTGGCCGGAAGTATTGTTCCGCCCTTTCGAGTCACCATGAAAGACAACATCAAGAAGGCAACTCGTCACGTCAATCAGAACGAAGGCCTGATCTTCGAACATTCCTCCAAGGGCAAACGAGCGTTCGATCTCCCCCGCCTTGATATCCCCGCCATCGATCCCAAAAAAGTTTTGGGCGAGCATCACCGCACGCACGGCACCGAAGGCTTTCCCGAAGTCAGCGAAATCGAAGTCCTCCGTCATTACACTCGCCTCTCCACTTGGAATTACGCCATTGACCTCGGCATGTATCCGTTGGGTTCCTGCACCATGAAATACAATCCACGAGTGAACGAATTCATCGCACGCCTTTCGGGCATCGCCACCGAACATCCTTATCAGCCGCAGGAACTCTCTCAAGGTTGTCTGAAAATTCTGCAACTCCTTGAAAAATGCCTGCTGGAAATTACCGGCATGGACGCCATCACCTTGCAACCCGCCGCTGGCGCGCAAGGTGAACTGACTGGCCTTCTGCTGATCCGCTCCTATCACGAAAAGAATGGCAATCCGCGCAAAACTGTTTTCATTCCCGACTCTGCGCACGGCACCAACCCAGCCACCGCGATCATCGCCGGCTACGAGGTGCAAAACATTAAATCCGATGCCAACGGCCAAATTGATTTGGGCATGCTCCGCGAACAGGTCAACAGCGACGTTGCCGCGCTGATGCTTACCAATCCATCTACCCTTGGGATTTTTGAACAGCAAATTCCGGAAATCGCTGCGATTCTTCACCGTAAGGGTGCTCTGCTGTACATGGATGGAGCTAATATGAACGCCCTCACCGGTGTCGCTCGCCCGGGCGATCTCGGCGTTGACGTGATGCATTTGAACCTGCATAAGACTTTTTCCACTCCGCACGGTGGAGGCGGTCCAGGTGCCGGCCCGGTGGCCATCAAGAAAATTCTTGAACCGTTTCTTCCGGTTCCTGTCCTTATTGAAAAAGACGGTGGCAAACTTGCTCTCGATTTCCAACGCATAGATTCCATCGGAAAAGTAAAAGCGTTCAACGGCAATTTCGGCGTTCTCGTTCGCGCTCTGGCCTACATCCTAGCCTACGGCCCCGGCATCCGTCAGGCCACTCTCGACGCCGTGTTGAACGCCAACTACATTCGCAAGCATCTTGAAGGTGTTTTTGATCTGCCGTACACGCGCCCTTCGATGCACGAAGTCGTCTTCAGTGATTCTTTGCAAAAGAAAAATGGCGTGAACACGATGGACATCGCCAAGCGCCTCATCGACTACGGTTTTCATCCTTATACCACCGCATTTCCGCTCATCGTTCCGGGCGCCATGATGATTGAGCCCACCGAGTCCGAATCGAAGGACGAGTGCGACCTGTTCATCGACGCCATGAAGTCGATCGCTCTCGAAGCCGCTTCCACTCCCGATCTCGTTAAGACCGCTCCGCACAACACGCGCGTCCGCCGTCTCGATGAAGTAGGCGCGGCTCGCAGGCCGGTCCTGCGCTGGAAGCCTCCTAGGCAACAAACCGAAGCCGCCGATTAGCTCTCGCGTTTCTCAGGCTGCCGCAGCTTCCCCTCGAGGGGTACGGGTTAAATCTCCGCAAATCACGGCTCAAATTATGCGGCACCGTGCCCCCTGAATGTGTTCTTGGGTTGCCTCGTCAAGCCAAAAAAGCTCCCCGCAGGCGAGCGCACTTAGCGCCCATCCCAAAAGCCCAGCCATTTCTCACCACGAACATCGCCGCATGCGCTCACCCCCTCCTCCATTCCGTCCTGTTACAATGTTTAAAACAAAGACGGAAGCAGGGTAAGAAATGAGTTTCCCGCTCGACGCATGGCTCCCCAAGTCGGTAATTCTTCTTCGTGACTACAACCTGCAAAAATTTTCTTCTGATTTACTCGCAGGCATCACGGTGGGCCTGGTTGCGCTCCCGTTGGCAATGGCTTTCGCGATCGCCTCTGGTGTTCCTCCACAGGCAGGCATCTACTGCGCCATCGTCACCGGTTTTCTGATCTCCGCGTTGGGTGGTTCGCGAACCCAGATCGGCGGTCCTACCGGCGCGTTCGTCGTCGTCGTGCTCGGCATCATTTCACGGTACGGCATTGCGGGACTCTTCACCTGCACCATGCTCGCGGGGGTTATCCTTGTCATCCTGGGCGTCACCGGCCTGGGCGCCCTGGTGAAATACTTCCCGCGCCCCGTCGTCGTCGGCTTTACCAATGGCATCGCCATCCTGATCGCCAGCACCCAACTGCGCGACTTCTTCGGTCTCCGTATGGAACATGTTCCCGGCGATTTTTTTCATCGCATGGGCGCCATTGCCGAAAACTTTCATACCTTGAATCCAGTCGCCACGATTCTCGGCGTCGCCTCGCTGCTTGTGATGATCGTCTGCGTCAAATATTTCAAGAAGGTTCCCGGTGCGATTTTGGTCTGCTTCGGCGCGACCGCCGCCGTCCGTCTACTCCATTTGCCAATTGAAACGATCGGTACTCGTTTCGGTGGCATACCCAGTGGCTGGCCGCACATCGTCGTGCCCGCCCTGGAGCCTCATCTTCTCCTACATCTACTTTCGCCGGCGGTCACCGTGGCCATGCTCGGCGCAATCGAATCCCTCATGTCGGCGGTCGTTTCCGATCGCATGACCGGTGACAAACACAATCCGAACGTCGAGCTCATCGCGCAAGGCGTCGCCAATATCTTCTCGCCGCTCTTCGGTGGACTTCCTGCTACCGGGGCCATCGCCCGCACCGCCACCAACGTCCGCTCCGGCGCAAAAACTCCCGTAAGCGGCATGATTCACGCGCTCACCCTTCTTGCCGTCATTTTATTTGCCGCTCCCCTTGTAAAGGACCTGCCGCTGGCCGCGCTGGCTGGCATTCTCTTCATGGTCGCCTACAACATGGGTGACTGGGCCGAAATCCCGGAAATTTTGAAGCTTAGCAAGGCTGACATCACGGTCTGGGCCATCACCGTCTTCCTCACAGTTTTCGCGGACCTCACCCTTGCCGTCGAAGTCGGCATGATCCTCGCTGCGTTCACCTTTATCCGCAAAATTTCTCTTACCACCACCATCTCCAAAGTCACCGACGAGTACGTCGAGGACAGCCGTGTCCACAATCTTCAGGACAAAGACATCCCCGATTACGCCGCGGTCTATCGCATCCACGGTCCGTTTCTCTTTGGCGTCACCGATAAGATCAATGTCATCACTGACCAAATCTCTTCCCTTCCACCGATTGTAGTCCTCCGACTTCGCAACATGACCGCCATCGACGCTACCGGCATTGCTGCGCTGGAAGAATTGGCCACTGCTCTTCACAATAGCGGCCGGACGATGCTGGTTTGCGGCGCGCGCCCGCAGCCTGAGGCGCTTATGCGTGAAGCTGGCTTCGACCGCCACGTCGGCGCCGAAAATATTTGCGCCAACATCGACGAAGCCCTCGCCCGCGCCAAGCATTTACACGAATCAGGCACGCTACAACTAGCCAAAGTTTTCACTGATTTTTAGCTGCACCAACTTGCTCTAGAGCAACTACGTAACGCAGAACACGGAAGTACAGGAAGCCCAAGTTCTTCCCGGTGTCGATTCTTGCCATTTTGTTTTGCAAAACAGAAAAGCCCGGGGAGTTGCTTGCGCCCGGGCTTTCCGAGAGAGAGGAGCTGGACCTAAAACCTTATCGCGCGAATCTTGGGGCAGGCTCCGGTGGCATAGGCAAACCCGGCACTTCTACCGGGCGTCCGCCGCGAGCCAACGCTGGCTTTTGCGCCATCTGAGGCTCCGCGCGACGTACAGGCATCGCCACGTTTTCGCCTTCACGAACAAAACTCAGGTTCATTTCGTCGTTGTCGCGGTCGATGCAGATCAAATCGCCAAAGTGCACCTGCTCGGTCGCCAACAAATTTGCCATCGGGTACACCACGTGCCGCTCAATTGCGCGCTTCAAGTGGCGCGCACCATAACGCTGATCCGTTCCTTCTTGCAACAAGAAGTCGCGGCCCTGCTCCGTCACTCGGAACAGGAACTGTCCCTTCGCTGTTTCGAGCACGCGCTGTTGCACCATCGTCAACTCGATGTCCAGAACCTCTTCCAGTTGCTTTCTCTGCAGCGGATGGAACACCACTACTTTGTCTAGCCGGTTCATGAATTCGGGCGAGAACTTCCGGCGAGCTGCTTCTACGGCCGTCCGTTCCACTTTCACATCCAGATTATCCTTCGGCTTGTCGTCTGATTTGATGAATCCGTACCCCCCGCCCATCAATTCGGTAATTTCGCCACCACCGAGATTCGAGGTCATGAAGATAACCGTCTGTGACAAATCCACGCGGCGGTTATCGCCCAACGTCAAAGTCGCTTTGTCCAACATTCCCAGCAACAACTGCCACAACGCGTCGCTGGCTTTTTCAATTTCGTCAAACAGCAGGAACGAAAGCTTCAGCTTATCTGAGTGCGATGCCGCCAAAGCTTCCTGGGTAATGAGCGGATGTGTCTCGCGATGTCCCAAATATCCCGGAGGGGAACCGATCAACTTGGCAATTTCATGCGAGTGTTGGAACTCGGCGCAATCTACCTTGATTACGGCTCGCGGATCCCCAAACAAAATTTCCGCCGCCGCTTCCACAATTCGTGTCTTCCCGGAACCAGTTGGCCCGAGGAAAAGTAGATTGCCCACCGGCCTACCTGGGGAATTCAGCCCCGCGCAAAATACCTGGTAGAGGTCCACCAGGGCCTGCACACCCTCTTCCTGCCCCACAATCTTGGCTTTGAGCGCCTGCTGAAAATCGCGAGTCTCGCTGCTGCGAATGCTGGGATTCAACTGCTGTCTTACAGCTGCTCTCATGGCGTCTTTCCCTCGTGTGGTGCGGCCCCTCGCTTCACCAACTGCCCAAATACGCGGGTTGTGCGCCGTTGTTCTTCGAGCGGCGCACTGCTACTGAGAGCATGGGACGTGCCAATTGGGTCTCTGCTTACAAATCTTCCCAAGAGCCGCGCGATCAATGAGATACAAATGTTGCAGTCTTGGAAACCGTCTCACACCGTGAGACGGTGTTTCCTACAGGCGCAAATTGAGAGCGTTGATACAGAATCTGTCACTATTCCTATGACAAAAAAGGGCGCCGCAACCTCCGGCGCCCCTGATCTCTCGAACAGGTGTTTGGGTTCTGCTTAACGTTCCGTCTTCTTGCGATTTTGTGCGGGTACTCGAGCGACCGCTTGCCCCATAGCCGGCAAAGCCGGAAGTGCTCTCGGCATTTCGGCTACGGTTTCCGTTGGAGCATCTTTGCTGAGGCCTTCGTCACTTGCTCTTGCCGCCAGTTCGCTCTCTTCGACCGGTTCTACCTGCAGGAGCGCGCCCTGGCTTTCGCGAACGAAGGTCAGCTCCTTGTGCAGGCCATCCCAGTCGATGCGCACCAGGTCTCCCACGCTGACCTGCCGCGTGGCCAGCAGGTTCGCCAGCGGATACACGATGTAACGCTCGATCGCGCGCTTCAAATGCCGGGCTCCGTAGCGCTGATCCGTTCCTTCTTGCAGCAGAAACCGGCGCCCTTCTGGGGTCACGCGAAACAGGAACTTGCCCATCGCCGTATCGAGCACGCGTTTCTGCACATGGTCCAGCTCAATATCCAGCACCAATTCCAATTCCGCTTGCTTCAGCGGTTGAAACACCACGATCTTGTCCAGCCGGTTCATGAACTCTGGCGAGAATTTGCGCCGTGCCGCTTCTACGGCAGTGCGCTCCAATTTCACTTCCAGGTTATTTTGCGGCTTGTCCTCGGACTTGATAAATCCGTAGCCGCCACCCATCAATTCGGTGATTTCGCCACCGCCAAGGTTGGACGTCATGAAGATAACCGTTTGTGTCAGGTCCACGCGGCGGTTGTCGCCCAACGTCAGGGTGGCTTTGTCTAGCATGCCCAGCAGCAACTGCCACAACGCGTCGCTGGCCTTCTCAATTTCGTCAAACAGCAGGAACGACAGCTTTAGCTTGTCGGTATGCGTTGCCGACAACGCTTCCTGGGTAATCAGGGGATGCGTCTCGCGGTGCCCTAGGTACCCCGGTGGCGATCCAATGAGCTTTGCGATTTCGTGCGAGTGCTGAAATTCGGCGCAGTCGATCTTGATCACCGAGCGCGGATTCTCAAATAATATCTCCGCCGCCGCTTCCACAATTCGTGTCTTACCAGACCCGGTTGGCCCCAGCAGCAGCAAATTCCCCACCGGCCTGCCGGGAGAATTTAACCCCGCAGTAAACACCTGAAACAAATTCACCAGCGCTTGCACTCCCTCGTCTTGCCCGACAATCTTGCTGCGCAGAGACTTTTGAAACTCATTGGTCTCCGCGCTGCGGATGTTCGGATCCAGCGAAAGAATCTCCATGCTTCTCCCCCCCTTTATTCCACTTCATGCATTTCTGAACCGACCGTCACCACGGCCGAGCTTCTTCAAATCGTCCTTGCGGCCGAACTGATTGAGCTTCACCTGAATGGTCGAGTGCAGCAATCGCAGTTGTACAAGCAATTCCCGCGCCACCATTGGCGATTCAGAAAATCGGACTACTGGCGGAAACATGTCCGCCAAATCCAGGTTTAGTTCTCGGAGGGTGTGCACCAGATTTTGCACGGCCGGCGACTGGGGGTCGGCCAGATTGATCTGATTGTCCAACTGTTGGCGGAGTTCGCGCCAGTTTAGAGCAACGAAGGGATGCTTCTTGCTGACTTCTTTGACAACATCATCGGTAATCCGTGCTCGCTCGCCAAGCTTCGCCAGGTGCAGTTGCTGCACTTTTTCACCGCGGCGCACGTTGTGCACCAAGTAGTAGGCGTTTCCTTTGCGGCGAACAAAAGCCATCGTATTCTCCGCTGCACTGCACAAGTGGCTCAAGCGCGGGCGGCGGCTCGCAGGTTTTAGGTTGGATTTGCGAGACCCGGCGAATCTCCACTTGCTTTTTGTAGTGTAATTTTCTTCCACTACATTCGTCAAGGTATGATGCACTCTATGAGTAAACGTTGCGTTGCTCCCGAATGCTTTCATCTTTACTCAACTTCCCGTTTTGCTCTCACGAAATTTTCTTCTACGTTTCATTTATTTTTCTTCTACGCTTCTCTTCACCCCTGCCCCATCTCATACAACACCGAATTTACAAAAGGGTCGCTTGCCTGTTTCAGACAGCACGCCTTACTATTTCTCTTGCTATGGGAAGCTGGGATCCCGTCTACGAACTGGTGAAACGAATTCCTCGCGGCAGGGTTACTACCTATGGGGCACTCGCTAAAGCCCTGAACCTACGCGGCGGCGCAAGAACCGCCGGGCACGCGATGGCTGCTTCTCCTTCCGGCGAGGGCATTCCCTGGCACCGCGTTGTCGGTGCCGGCGGCAAACTCCTCCTCCGCGAACCCCACGCTTCACTGCAACGCAAGCTGCTAGACTCTGAAGGGGTCACCGTCCTTGAGGCCCGCATCCCCATTGAAAAGCACTTTTGGCTGCCCCCTCGTCCGAAGCGCTCAACGCGCAAGCCGAGGCAGGTAGCAAAACATCTGTCACGCTGAGCAGAGCGCGGTTGACCGGTCCTCCCCCGCTGGACACGGCCTCCCCGCTCTGTTCCTCCTGTGCTAAATTGAACCTCGATGCCTTTCTCGCGCTATTTCTTCCTTTTTCCGATCCGCCAAATTCAAGTGTTCACACTGATTCTTTTTCTCCTTGCCCCACTTTCCCCAGCACTCCTCGCCCGATCTTCCAATCAAAACGCTCAAAACGCTTGGCTCGGGTACTTGCCCCTCTCCGCAAAGGAAGCAGCAAGATATTCCGCTCTTCCTCGCAGCGTAGTGCGTTTTGGCGCTTCGCCAATTGTGAATTCGGCTGAGCAGGAACTCATCGGCGGACTGAACGGCTTGCTAGGTGGACAATTTCATGCGGAAACGGAGGCAACGCAAAACCCCGCCCTTTTGATCGGAACCACGGACTCGCTCGGAGCCTTCTTCAAAGACTCGTTCCGGCCAGAAACCATTTCTGGCGATGGCTACTGGATCGGAGAAACGGCAGTCGGTCCTAAGAAAACCTTCCTCATCAGCTCCATGACCGAGCGCGGCGTCCTCTATGGCGTTTTTGCCTTTCTCAGCAAAATCGCCCGTGCCGAAAGCTTAGATTCCTTCCCGGTTGCACAAAATCCTGCCAATTCCATCCGCATGATCGACCAGTGGGACAATCTTGACGGCACCATCGAACGCGGCTACGGCGGCGCTTCCCTCTTTTTCGAAAACGGGCATGTCCGCGCTGACCTCTCGCGCGCCACAGAGTACGCGCGCCTTCTCGCTTCGGTCGGCATCAACATGTGCGCCATCAACAACGTCAACGCCAATCCCCTCCTACTCGATGACTCTTTTCTGCCCCAACTGCAACGAATCGCTGCAGCCTTTGGCCGGTGGGGTGTGCGTCTCGCACTCTCCGTCGATCTCAGCAGCCCGCGCGCGATCGGGGGGATGGAATCGTTCGATCCGCTTGATCCCAGAGTGGCTGAGTGGTGGCAACGCAAAGTCGACGCGCTCTACGCAGGAATTCCGGATTTTGCAGGTTTTGTCGTGAAAGCCGATTCCGAAGGCCGGGCGGGCCCGAACATGTATGGGCGAACTCCTGCCGATGCCGCCAACGTTATCGCCAAAGCCTTGAAGCCACACAACGGATATCTTTTCTATCGCAGTTTCGTATACGACCATCATCTCGACTGGCAAAAGCCGAAGAACGACCGTGCGAAGGCTGCCTACGATATCTTCCATCCGCTTGACGGCCAGTTCGCCGACAACGTGCTCCTCCAGATCAAGCACGGTCCAATCGATTTCCAGGTGCGCGAACCTGTTTCTCCTCTGCTCGGTGGACTCGAACGCACTAGCGAAGCGATCGAACTGCAAATCACGCAGGAATACACCGGGCAGCAGCGCCATCTCTGCTATCTCCTCCCCATGTGGAAGCAAGTGCTTGACTTTGACATGCACAATGCCGGGCCAACCTTGGTTCGCGAGCTGGTTTCGGGGAAGATTTATCAGCGCCCTGTGGGAGGTTTCGTCGGCGTAGCCAACGTGGGAATGGATCGGTACTGGCTCGCGCATCCACTGGCGATAGCCAACTTATACGGTTTCGGCCGACTGGCGTGGGATCCCACGCTCAGCGCGGAGTCCGTTACGGAAGAATGGACGCGCCTGACATTTGGCAACGACCTGAAAACAGTCAGCACGATCGACACCATGCTCCTCGCGTCCTGGAATATTTATGAGAGCTACACCGGCCCGCTCGGCGCTGGCACGCTCACCGACATTCTCGGCAGCCACTACGGTCCGGGCGTGGAATCTTCGGAAAGAAACGGCTGGGGTCAGTGGCATCGCGCCGATCACGACGGCATCGGCATGGACCGCACCGTAGCCACCGGCACTGGCTACGTCGCGCAATACTCTCCGCAGGTCGAAAAGATGTACGAGTCGCTTCAAACCACGCCTGACGAATTACTTCTCTTCTTTCACCACGTTCCGTACACCTACAAACTTCATTCCGGCAAGACCGTCATTCAGCATATTTACGATTCCCATTACGATGGCGCCGCGCGGGCCGCCGCGTTGGTCGGTCAATGGCAAATGCTCCGGGGCCGGGTCGATCCAGTACGCTACCAGGACGTTTTGCAACGACTCGAATACCAAGCTGGCCACGCCATGGTTTGGCGCGACGCCATCTGCAATTGGTTCGCCCGAACTTCCGGTATCCCCGACGATCACAACCGCGTCGGCAACCATCCCGGCCGCGTCGAGGCCGAATCCATGACTCTTCACGGCTACACACCTTTCGACGTCAAGCCTTGGGAAGCGGCTTCAGAAGGTAGAGCCATTGAATGCACCGCCCCGACCCGATCGGTCTGCACAGCTAGCTGGAAATTCGCGGGTCAACGTGGTCTCTACAATATTGATGTCCGCTACTTCGACCAGTCGAACGGCATCTCCCAGTTCCGGGTGCTGCTCAACGACAAGCAAGTCGCCGAATGGAGCGCCAACCAACTCTATCCCGCGAAAATTCCCAACGCTGACTCTTCCGCGCTCTACCGCATTCCTAATGTCGAATTGAAACCGGATGATGCCCTGCGCATCGAAGGGACGCCCGACGGTCCCGAGCGCGCCGCTCTCGACTACGTAGAGTGCACTCCGGTAAATCCGTCGCCACCTCACTGACATTTATTCCATTTCGGTCGCGTAGAGATGAAAGAGTCGGACCGTGGTCGATTGCGCATTTCGGCGAACTCGATACTTGCGGTACCATGGTGCTCCGGAACCATGCCTACTCCTGTCCTGCTGGTCGAAAACCTTATAAAGCGTTACGGTGACGTCGAAGCCGTTCGAGGTCTCAGTTTTGCAGTGGATGAAGGCGAAGTCTTCGGCCTGCTCGGACCGAACGGCGCGGGAAAAACCAGCACCATCGAAGTGATCGAAGGCTTGCGCGTCTCTGACGGCGGGCGTGTTTCTGTTTGCGGTCTGGATCCCCAAAAGAACCCCAATGAACTGAAAAGCGTCATCGGCGCGACGCTGCAAGCCACCTCCTTGCCGGATAAAATGCGTGTCGGCGAAGCCATCCGTCTATTTGCCGGCTTCTACAAACGGACCCGCAATCCCGACGAGCTTCTGAAACGCTTTGGCCTAGAAGAAAAGAAAGGTGCTTTTTATAACCAGCTTTCCGGCGGCCAAAAACAACGGCTCGCTTTGGCCATGGCGCTGGTCAACGATCCCAAGGTTTTGTTCTTTGACGAGCCCACCGCTGGCCTTGACCCGCAAGTGCGCCGGGAGATCTACGACATCATTGAAGAATTGAAACGCGAAAAGAAAACCATCGTTTTGACTACCCATTATATTGAAGAGGCCGAGAAGCTCTGCGACCGCGTCGGAATTGTCGATCATGGGAAATTAATTGCGCTCGGAACCGCGCGTGAACTGAAAGCCCGTTCGGGGAATACCACCCGTGTTGAGGTTCGACTCGCAAAACCAATCGCGGTAGATGAATTGAAAACCCTGGACGGTGTCGTCGACGCCCGCGAGTTGGATGGCGGGTATGTCTTGCATTGCCCGCGCACGGCTCCCACCATTGTCTCCCTGGTCAAACGCCTCGAGGCGGAAGTCAACGAACTCGTCAGCCTGGAAATTGCCACGCCTTCTCTTGAAGATGTTTTCATCGAGCTTACGGGAAGGAGGCTACGCGATTGAAAACCATTCTCACCTTGGCCGCCGTGCGGATTCGCATCACTCTGCGAAATAAGGCGTTTCTGTTTTTCAGTCTCATCATGCCGTTGGCCATCTTCTTCCTATACGGAAGCGTTTTCGCCAAGGGCAAGCCCGAGGCGGTCGCCTATCTGATGGGCCCCATCCTCTCATTTACGGTGATGGGTACTTTCTGGGGACTCAGCATGCAATTGGTTACTTGGCGCGAACAAGGAATCTTGCGCCGCTTTCGCTTGGCACCCATTTCTCCTGCTAGCATGATTGTTTCGAGCATCCTTGCGAATTACGTTCTGATCGTCCCCACGGTCATACTTGAATTGTCTCTCGCCCGGTTTATCTACCATGTCACCAACTTCGGCAATCTTCTGAGCGTGTTTGTCCTCGTCATTCTCGGCATCACTTCCTTCGGCGCTCTTGGATTAGTCGTCGCCAGCGTCACCAACACCATGCAGGAAACACAAATCATCAACCAACTGCTTTGGTTCGGGCTGATTTTCCTTTCCGGCGCCACCGTTCCCCTGGCCGTACTACCTCACATGGTTCAGCGGATCGCACTCTTTCTCCCCGCAACGTATTTGATTTATGGGTTGCAGCGTGCTGTTCTTGCCAGTGCTGCGCTTGAAACTCTTGGTGCCGTACTTTTCTCTCTGATCGCCTGGGCCTTCCTGGCCGTCGTCATCTCTTCGCTACTTTTCCGCTGGGAACCGGAAGCAAAGCTTCCGCGCAATGCAAAGCTTTGGGCTGTCGCCACGATTCTCCCGTTCATCATCTTGGGTGTTTGGGAAAATCGGAACGGCAAACTTCTAGATACAGCTGCCGCCATGATGGAAGACCGTCCCACCGAGAACAGGCCCCCCGCAGACGGCTCCAACAAATAGTTCATTGCACGGTTTCTCGGTTCCCTCCGCGTTCTACCTGCGCCTCAGGGGAGATTGCCTCCAAGTGTCAGACCAAAGGCCAGTTGCGATTGGCCACGGCAGCAACGCCATCACAGTCATCTTCACCACGAGGCACTTTCTTCACCCCGCCAAATTGGCCATTGTTCCGGCGCCTCGAGCTAGCAAACTTCATTGACGCTTCGGGCCTCACACTCTATTCTGCAAGTGTGAGGCTTAGCTTCTCGCTCCAAAGGAGGCACCATGCCGGTACAGAAAACCGAGAAGATTTGGCACAACGGAAAATGGATCAACTGGGAGGACGCGCAAATCCACGTCCTTTCTCACGTTGTCGGCTATGGCTCGGCGGTGTTTGAAGGCATTCGCTGCTATGAGACCCCGAATGGCCCGTCCATCTTTCGCATGAAAGAACACATGCAGCGGCTCATCAACTCCGGGAAAATCTATCGTATGGAAATTCCCTACTCCGTCGAAGATTTCAGCAACGCTTCCTGTGAGCTCGTCCGACTAAATAAAATGGGGGCTTGTTACGTTAAGCCGATTGTACTGCGCGGTTATGGTGAAGTCGGCGTCAATCCCCTTGGCTCGCCAATCGAGTGCTACATCGCGTGCTGGAACTGGGGCGCGTACCTCGGCCCCGGGGCGCTGACACAGGGAGTCGACGTTTG
Organism: Candidatus Acidiferrum sp.; assembly: GCA_035314425.1. GTDB lineage: Bacteria > Acidobacteriota > Terriglobia > Acidiferrales > UBA7541 > Acidiferrum. The sequence continues at coordinate 100,547 of DATFZN010000124.1, forward strand.
CGTCAGTACCTGGACCCGCATCGCGCCAAACACCCTTCCCGCCATGTCCAAAGCCGCCGCAAATTACATGAACTCGCAGCTTATCCGCATGGAAGCCGTGGTCAACGGTTTCAGCGAAGGCATCGCTCTAGACTCCCATGGTCACGTCAGCGAAGGCTCGGGCATGAACATTTTCCTTGTTCACGACAATACCCTCTACACTCCGCCGCTGGCTGCCAGCATTCTGCCCGGCATTACCCGCGACACCGTCGTCAAGCTCGCCAGCGACCTCGACATCACCGTGAAAGAATCCGTGATTCCGCGCGAAATGCTCTACATCGCCGACGAAGTTTTCTTCGTGGGCACCGCCGTCGAAGTCACCCCGATCCGCTCCATCGACAAAATCGTCATTGGCAAAGGCTCCGAGGGCCCAATAACCCGCAAAATTCAGGAAGAGTTCTTCGCCATCACCAGCGGCAAAAAAGCTGACCGCCACAACTGGCTCACTCCAGTCAACGCCCCCGTCGGCGCGGCCCGCTAAAGGGCCGATCCCGAGATCGGTACAACTTAGTAAGTCCGAGTCGCCTTATCCTTTATCCGTTCGCCTTTGCATCCAGAGAAGCCTCTGCTTCTTCTTTCCTACCAAGGGGCGATCGCTCTCCCGTGTTAGAATCCTCTCGCTGAAATGCTGCAACTCCTTACTTTGTACCGAAGGCACCGCCGGAGGCCCGCTAGATGTACAATCTCTCTCAAAAATTGACCGCCGAGTTCCTTGGGACCTTCGCGCTAATTTTCTTCGGCGCGGGAGCCGTCTGCGTGGACTTCCAACTCCGCAGCAACAGCACCGGGGGCATCGGTCTCCTGGCCATCGCCTTGGCCCCTGGCCTGGGGATCGCCATCATGGCTTCCGCTCTTGGCCACATCTCGGGTGCACACTTCAATCCTGCCGTCACCATCGGCTTCTGGGTCACCAAGCGGCTGAACACTCTGGAAGCCCTCTCCTACTGGGGCGCGCAACTTCTAGGCGCGACCGCCGCGGCTTTCCTTCTGAAACTCGTCATTCCCGCAGAAACCTGGCGTGCCGCCTCGCTGGGTACTCCCACCCTCACGCCAGAGTTCCCTCGCTGGGGCGGACTGACCCTTGAAGCTGTGACAACTTTCTTCCTGGTCCTGGTTGTCTTTGCCACTGCCGTCGATGAACGCGGCACATTCCGTTCCATCGGTGGATTCGGCATTGGCCTCACCTACACTATCGGAATCCTGGTGGCTTTTCCCTTTACCGGCGGTGCACTCAATCCCGCTCGCGCCTTCGGTCCCGCCTTTGCTAGCAATCATTGGCTCAACCAGGGAGTCTACTGGATCGGCCCCCTCATTGGCGGCTTCCTCGCCGGCCTCCTCTACGACTCTCTTTTCCTCCGCAAATCCGATCTGTAGAGCCATCTTCTCCTCCTGCGGGCTCGGGATGATGCCACCCGCTTTGTTCGCCGCCGCTCCGTCTCCCCCTGTCCCCCGGCTCAGGTAACTACACAGCAACGCTCCGTCGCGCATTCCTTGTTGCTCCTTCTCCTGGGTGCTACGTTCAGAAAGGAGTTGCAGACTTGCGGAGTGTACGCATATGGCATTGAGCATCGACGATCTGTTACGTCGCGCCGTTGAAAACAAATCTTCTGACTTGCACCTAAAAGTAGGCAACCACCCCTATCTCCGCGTCGACGGTTTGCTCACCCCCCTCACCGACGTTCCGCGTATCACCCCGGAAGAGATGCTCTCGATGGCTTTCAGCATGATGACCAACCGGCAGAAACAAAAATTTAAGGAAACCGCCGAACTCGATATGGCGTACGGGGTCGCGGGCCTAGGCCGCTTCCGCGTGAACGTTTTCCAGCAGCGCGGCAACGTAGGTATGGTCCTCCGCGTCATCCCCACCAAAATCCGCACGGTTGAGGAGCTCAATCTTCCTCCGGTCATCGCCAAGATTTGCGAAGAGCAACGCGGTCTTGTGCTGGTCACCGGCACCACTGGTTCCGGTAAGTCCACCACTCTAGCCGCCATGATCGATCGCATCAACGCACAACGTGCCGATCACATCATCACCATCGAAGACCCAATTGAATTCCTGCATCGCGACAAGCGCAGTTTCATCAATCAGCGTGAAGTGGAAGTCGACACTGCAAACTTTTCCACCGCCTTGCGTGCTGGCTTGCGGCAGGACCCCGACGTGATTCTGGTCGGCGAAATGCGCGACCTCGAAACCATTTCCACGGCCCTGCTTGCCGCAGAAACCGGCCACATGGTTTTCTCCACGTTGCACACTTTGGACGCCACCGAAACAATTCAGCGTATTATCGCGGTCTTCCCGCCGCCTGAGCAGAAACAGATTCGTTTGCAGCTGGCCGCCACATTAAAAGCCGTCGTCTCTCAGCGCCTGGTTCGCCGCGCCGATGATAAGGGCCGCGTCCCCGCCGTCGAAGTCATGATCGCCACGGCCTACATCAAGGATTGCATCATCAACGCCGATAAGACGCGACTCATTCACGACGCCATTGCCGCGGGCACGTCGCAGTACGGCATGCAGACCTTCGATCAATCGCTCTTCGATCTCTACACCAAGGAACTCATTACCCTCGACGAAGCTTTGTCCCGCGCCTCCAACGCCGACGAATTCAAGCTCCGTATTCAGGGTATTCGTTCCGCTGCCGATGCCGCCCGCGAAGAGATGGCTTCGCAAATGGCCGACTTTGAGCGCTTCGCCCGCAAGTAGAACTAAATGTGGCTGAACACTTTTCTGCGACTGAATGCGGAAGGCCCAAAATTAAAAACTCACCAGGGCTCAACCCTGGTGAGTTTTTGGGTGCGGGGCAGTGAAAAAAAACTGACTGAGCTTCTAATTAAAATACGCGGCGTTGCTCGCCACAGCCCCCTGATGCTCCGCGGGTAAGTCTTCTAACACAAAGATCGACCCGGTCGGGCAAACCGGAATGCATGCCCCGCAATCGATGCAATCGGCCGGATTCACATAGAGCTGCGGAGCGGTCGTGAAATCGGCTTCGTCTTTGGTAGGATGAATGCAGTTCACCGGGCAGGTTTCGATGCAGTGCTCGTCTTTTGTGCAGGTATCGATGATCACGTAGGCCATGTTCAGTTCTCCCCACCCTGACAAGATGCAATCGCAATGCCAAGCGGGCAGAGCGGCAACCTGTTGCTTTTCAATAGGATTGTAACCGAGCATACGATCGGACCTGTTTCGGGCTGGGTGATCTGGCGCACGCCGTGCGGGTTAGCTGGCGAAAGCCCGCTAGGGCCGAACGATGACCTCGCCCTCTAGCAGCGGCGCAAGTTCTATCGCACCCGTGGCACTCTGCTTCAGCACCCATTCCGGATGGAATCGGAGTTGCACCCGGTTCTCCCGACCTGCTCGCACATCGACGGGCAGTATCGTTTGCACCACTAAAAACCCCTGCATATCGAGGGTCTGGAGTTCATGGACGACGCCATCGGCGCTCACTACGCAACCAGAGCGCGCAGCAGAACGGCAACCCTTGGCACGTAACAGTTCTGCCGTCTCGGGCGGCAGCGCCGCAGCCTCTGATAGCTTCAAGCGGACTTGATAATACGCACCTGCCGGAATTCTGCCGCTGACCTCCAAAGGAAACGCCTCCTCTTTCCGCGTGGAATTTGTAACCAGATCCACCAGGCGCGGCTGCTCGGCGAGTTCCGGCGCGACCTCCTGCCACTCAGGAGAATTTCTATCCGCCACAGCACTGGGATGAAGTTCCACCCCAGTCACAACAAGATACACATGACTTAACTGCGCGGAAGCGGCACAATTCACACAGCCAGCCCCTAGACTGCCACCGACAGTCACTCCGGTGATTGGTGCCACCTCGGAACATACGGAAGACAGCGAACTTCCTCCCACGATCGTTGCCGAATTATTATTCGGTGGATTCACCACTCCGAAAACACAGGTATTATTGCAGCCCGCGGCGAAAAAAGTCGTCGCCATCAAGCCCAAAATAAAGCAGAAGCGGTGCAGGGAAATCATGACGCTTTCTCAGTTCCGTACCACGGTGGGGACTGACCGCATTTTACTCCTACAACCCTGATTCTGCACGCGGCCAGGATCGACGGATCGACGGATCGACGGATCGACGGAGCCGCCGGGGTTATCTCTACCTAATGCCGCCCGTCCGCCGGCACTTTTCCTCCCTGACCCACTAGCCTCTTACCCCTACTTCCCCTATGCTTCTCCTGTGTGGAGCAAACCCCGCCAACTCGAATCCGAATCCGTACTCTATGAAACCGCCATCAAAATCCTGATGCGCCGAGCCCACTCGGTCCACGAGATGAAGAAAGCCCTCGCCCGCCGCTGTGAAGACGAAAAACTGATCAAGGCCGTAATCGAGCGGTTGAAATCCAATCACCTGCTCGATGACGCCCGCTACGCCAAGCAGTTCACTCGTGTCCGCACCGAATCCCGTAGACAAGGACAGTTCCGCATCGCTCGCGATCTTCGCGCCCGCGGCGTTCCCGACAAGCACATTGAAGCGGCACTAAAAGATTCGGCCGAAGAGAGCGATCCCAGCCTAATCGTGCGTCTCCGGATCGAACGCAAGTTGCGACTAATCCGCGGCGAAATCAGCGAAAAGAAGATTGCCTCCCTCTACCGTTCCCTTATGGCCGCAGGCTTCGCGCAAGACATCATCCGAAAAGAACTCTTGCGCATCACTCACGAAGAGGTGCCGGACGTGGACCCCTTGGAGGACTCAGTCTAGCTACGGCGCTACTCAGGCTCGAAGGTGTTTCCGCGAAATCTTCGGCGCGACCTCAACTGAGACAGATCCAGGCCTCCTCCATCCTCCACCCACCCCGGGCCGCCTATGCGATAATCTTTTGTTCCCTACCGCTGCTTGATTGAGGCTGACTTGACTCGAAACGGCGACCCAAAACTAACCGGCAACGAAATCCGCGAAAAATTCCTGCAATTTTTCGAAAGCCAAGGCCATCGACGCGTAAAAAGCTCTTCGCTCGTCCCCCACGGGGATCCCACCCTGCTCTTCACCAACGCCGGCATGAACCAATTCAAGGACGTCTTTCTGGGCCTCGAGAAACGCGAGTATACCCGCGCAACCACTTCCCAGAAATGCGTTCGAGCCGGCGGCAAACACAACGACCTTGAAAACGTAGGCTTCACCAAACGGCACCACACTTTCTTCGAAATGCTCGGCAATTTTTCCTTTGGCGATTATTTTAAGAAAGACGCCATCGGCTACGCCTGGGAACTTGTCGGTTCTCCGCAATGGTTCGCCATTCCCTCCAACAAACTCTACGTCACGATTTTCGGCGGTGCAGCCGTCGCTCCCGGCACAACACTGGGCGTCGATGAAGAAGCGCACAAACTGTGGCTCGAACAGAAAGTTCCTGCGGATCGCATCTTCGCCATTCCCGGCCTGAAAGACAATTTCTGGGCCATGGGCGACACCGGCCCCTGTGGCCCTTGCAGCGAAATCCATTACGACATGGGCCCCATCGCCTCCGACCAAGGCCACATCGATTGCAAGTTCCCCTGCGACTGCGGCCGCTACGTCGAACTCTGGAACCTGGTCTTCATGCAGTTCAATCGCGATTCAAGTGGCACGCTCACTCCCCTGCCAAAACCCTCGATTGACACCGGCATGGGATTGGAGCGTCTAGCCGCGGTTCTGCAAGGTGTCGACTCCAACTACGACACCGATTTTTTCACGCCGCTGATTGATCGCGCAGCGCAATTGACAGGAGTCGACGAAGCAACCGAACTCCAGTCAGAAGATCGCAGGAACAGCGCTGCTTCATTGCGCGTCATTGCCGACCACGCCCGCGCCACAACTTTCCTGATCACCGACGGCGTCTTGCCGTCCAACGAAGGCCGCGGATACGTCCTGCGCAAAATCATGCGCCGAGCGATTCGTCACGGCCGATTGCTCGGCGCCAACAAACCTTTCTTATCGGAAATGGTGAATGCGGTACGCGACTTGATGGGCAAAGCCTATCCGGAACTTCACGAGCCGAACGCCGCGCGCGTTCCGGAGATTGTGCTCGCTGAAGAAAATCGTTTCGGCCACACGCTGGACATCGGACTGAAGAAACTGGAAGAAGAGCTCGAGCCGCTCGCTGCAAAGTCCGGGTCTGTTTATTCCGGGGACAGCGCGTTTCGTCTCTACGACACCTACGGCCTTCCCATGGATTTCATTCTCGATGCCGCCAGAGACTTGGGCGTGCAATTCGACGAAGCCGGCTTCGAGAAAGCCATGCAAGAGCAGCGCACTCGCGCTCGTGCTTCCTGGAAAGGCGCCTCGAAAGATTCCGCCAATCCGGCCTACACCAAGCTGGCGGAAACTTTCAAAACCGAAAAAGACTTTTACTTTGGGACAGAAGGCAAAGACTGCCGCATTGAAGCCATCATCACCAAGAACGGATCGGTCGGCGAACTGGAGGCCGGCGAACAAGGCGAAGTCATCCTTGACCGCACGGCGATCTACGCAGAGTCGGGCGGACAAGTTGCCGATACGGGGGCGTTCTACGATCTGAATGGCTCGACCGAGATTGCCGAAGTGACCGGTGCGTATTATCCGATCGCGGGACTGGTGGCACACAAGGTCACGGCGAAGGAGACGCTCCATGTAGGCGATCGCCTCAACGTTGTTGCTGATGCCGAGCGCCGCAGCCGGGTCATCCGCAATCACAGCGGCACGCACCTCGTGCACGCCGCGCTACGCAACATTCTCGGGACGCACGTGAAGCAGGCCGGTTCGCTGAACGCTCCCGACCGCCTGCGCTTTGACTTCTCCCACTTCGCTCCGGTTGGTGCCGCAGAACTCCACGACATCGAGCAACAGGTCAACGAAGAGATTCGCCTGAACTCGCAGATCGAAACCGAAGTCATGCCTCTCGAGCAAGCGCTCGCTTCCGGCGCCCTGGCCTTCTTCGGTGACAAATACCCCGAGAGCAACGTCCGAGTCATCACCATCCCCGACCCACAGGCCACGCGCGGTTTCTACTCGAAGGAACTCTGCGGTGGTACCCACGTCGAGCGCATTGGGGACATTGGAGTTCTGAAGATTGTGAGCGAAGAATCGGTGGCAGCGGGCATCCGCCGCATCGAAGCGGTCACGGGATTAGGGGCTTTATCTCACTACCAGCACCAGGCGGGAATCCTGCGGCAACTGGCCTCGAATCTGAATGTTGCTGAGGACCGAGTACTTGCAACCGTCGAGAAGTTGACGCAAACCGCTAAGCAACTGCAGAGGGATCTTGGCGCAGAAAAGCGCAGAGGCGCGCTCGAGCAGCTCGACGCGCTTTTCGATCAGACGCAAACGATTAAGGGCGTTAAGGTTATCGTTGGCGAGGTGGAAAATGTGGATCGCCAGGGATTGCGGCAACTGGTTGATTCTTTAAGACAGAAGCTTGGTTCAGGCGTCGTGGCGCTGGGCATGCCGGATGGCGATAGAGTGGCCCTGATCGCCGGCGTAACCCCGGATCTTACCGCTAAAGTCCATGCTGGCAAGCTGATACAGGCATTGGCCAAGCAAGTGGGCGGTTCAGGCGGCGGCCGGCCGGACCTGGCAGAGGCTGGCGGAAAAGACACAACTGCCCTAAAAAGTGCCTTGCAAAGCGTTCCAACCCTCCTTGAACCGTTGTTATAATCCCCCCTAGTGCAGCTATGTCCAAGCTCCGCAGCTGGACGCGGTTGTAGGTTTCTGTGTGGCGGTTTGCCTCCCCGTTTGCGCATCAGGAGGTAGGCCTAGTGATCGAAAAACGAACGTGTCACGGATTTTAGAGACCTGACCTATGCCTTCCCCGAGGCGAGTTAACGGCCACTCAAGACGAAGATCAATTCGTGTAGCCTTTGTGTTTTCTGTGGCTTTGGCAGGCTTGCTCGGCAGTTTAGAGCCCGCTCGGGCGCAGATCATGTCGGTTACAAATATTGATGGCCGCAAACTGTTCGTAAATTCCGAACCGCCCAGCATGGCACAACTGAAGCGATCGGCAACGCGTCCCACTATTTACCTACCAGGCGAGATCTCCTTTCTTGGCGGGAACCGGCGGCCGATGAGCATAGACCGGGACGGCGTAGATCAGTTGGTGCAAGAAGCAGCCGAGCGACATCGGGTAGACCCCGCGCTGGTACGGGCGGTAATTGAAACGGAATCGAACTGGAATCCTGGGGCATATTCGCCGAGGGGTGCCATAGGGCTCATGCAGTTGATTCCGACGACGGCGCAGCGATTCGGAGCGAATGACGCGTTCAATCCGAAGCAGAATGTGGACGCCGGAGTGCGGTATTTGAAGACGTTGCTAGAACGATACAATGGCAACCTAGACTTGGCTCTAGCAGCGTACAATGCTGGAGAGGGAGCGGTGGATCGGGCTCATGGAATTCCGGCTTACCGAGAGACACGCAACTATGTACAGAAAGTACAAAGCGCGTATTACCGGCCGGGTTCCGGACACCTCGACAGCACGTATGTCCGGACAAACGCTATTCACCGGGATGTGGATGCCAACGGGCGGATTATCTTTACGAATGTCGACTGAGCCTCGCCCTTCCTTCCGACTGATCGAATCCAATTGCGAGACCAGGAGTTCCGAGGGGAGTCCAGAACGGATGAAGTCTGGCTCAAAAAATTTCCACCAGAGTTTCGCCATCGTTTCGCTAGGTTTTATCCTCCTGCTGGGACTCGCTGCAACTCCCGGCCCTGTATTTGCTGGAGGCACCAGTTCCAATAACAGTAGTGTGAAGCGTGATGCCGCCAGTTCGCAATTTGGCCGAGCGGAAGAGTTGCGCGAGGCACTAAACACGAAGCCTACCGAAAAGCGGACGCTTGCGGAATACAAGCAGGTGGTGAACTCCTACCGCCGCGTTTACCTGATCACTCCGCACGCGGTACAGGTACCGGAAGCGCTGGTGGCCCTGGGCGAACTGAATACGGAGATGGGCGACCGATTTGGACAAAGCTATTACCAGGCCGCGGTGGAATCGTACCAATTTTTGATTCGGGAATATCCGACCAGCAAGTTCGTACCGGAAGTGCTATTGCGCGTTGCCAAGTTGCACAAAGACCAGTTAGGCGACCCGGGCGAAGCGACCAAAGAGTTTCAGGATTATCAAAAGAAGTATCCGCATTCGCCGCGGAAGCGCGAAGTATCGGAAGAACTGGCTGAATTGGCGTTGCTGAAGAGCGCTGAGACCGGCCAGCTGAGCGCGAAAAATGCGATAGCGACTCCGAGCGCCACCCCGCCAGCAGAAAAAGTTCCGGCTCCCATGCATGCCCCAGCGGCAGCGGCCAACGCTCCGAGTACCCGAACGCTAGCGCCTACAAAGGAAGAACTTGGCGACAGTTTTCGAGCAAGTGGGAAAAGCGGCGGCGAAACAGCGAAATCCGGTGGAGTGCCGCGAGTGCAGCAGATCAGAACAAACGCCACGCCAGCCAGCACCGAAGTGACGATCGATTTGGAAGATTCCGTCCAGTACGTTTCGGGCCGGATCGCCAGTCCGGATCGGATTTATTTTGATTTACATGCTGCAAAATTGAGCCCGAATGTAGCACATGGAAATGTAGCGGTTAGTGGCCCACTGCTGAGCAAAGTCCGCGTGGCGCAAAATCAGTTTGGGGTTGTACGGGTGGTGCTGGACGTGAATGGGGTGCAGGATTACGCGGCGTCTATCGTGAAAAAACCGACGAGGCTCCTCATTGAATTATATGGAGATGCCAGTCGAGCAAAGCCGGAACCCGTTCAATCAGCGAAGGTAGTCGAAACGCCAAAGCCACAGGCAGTGCAAAAAGAGCCTATCGTCACCCGCGTTGCTGAGCCCCAGCCAGTGGTTCTTGAGGATCCCAGTCGGGAGATGGCAGCGGTAAAGACTTCCGATATACCAATCGTCACGCCACCTGCGGCGGCAAGTGGCAAGAATTCTTTGCCGAGTAGCAAGCCGACGCGGACAAATTCGACCAAGACCTCGACGAGTAAGGCTGATTTGATTCAACCATCAACGCCTCCGACTTTAACTCGTGATGGGCAATCAACATTGACGCGCGCCTTGGGACTGAAAATTGGGCGCATCGTAATTGACGCTGGACACGGCGGACATGATACCGGAACGATCGGTCCAACAGGATTAATGGAAAAAGATTTGTGCCTCGATGTGGCATTGCGGCTGGGCAAACTGATTCAACAGAAGCTGCCGGACACGGAGATTGTCTACACACGCTCGGACGATACCTTCATTCCCCTAGAAGAACGCACCCACATTGCCAACGACATCAAGGCGGACCTATTCCTTTCCATCCACGCGAATTCCAGCCCGGATCGTGGCGCGCGGGGCGTGGAGACGTATTACCTGAATTTGCGAGGCTCGCCGGAAGCGATGGAAGTAGCAGCGCGGGAAAATGCTGTGGGGCAGGAAAATATTCACGACCTGGAAGACATGGTAAAGAAGATCACTCGCACTGAGAAGATCGACGAATCCAAAGAATTGGCGGAGGACATCCAGGACTCGCTTTCAAAGCGAGTTCAAAAGACGGCCAAACCGGTAAAGAATCGTGGCGTACGGAAAGCTCCGTTTGTGGTACTGATCGGTGCAGACATGCCTTCGATCCTGACGGAGATTTCCTTCCTCAGCAATCCGTCGGATGAGCAGTTATTGAAGAAGCCCGAGCATCGCCAGCACATCGCCGAGGGCGTATTCGCCGGGGTGACTTCCTATCTCCAGAGCCTGAATAGCCTAAGTGCCACCGGAAAACCGCGTCCCGCTCCTGTTTCTCCAGTTGAACAATCCCGGAACCAAAACTAAGCTGGGGATACAGGTGGCGGGCTCCTGCATTTGCATTCCACTGCGGCTTGAAACTGAAAAGCGGGAAGCGGGGCAGAAACTCTCATCGGGAACCAAAATGAACCTGCTGGCATCTAAATAAATGCTGCAATGAGAAAGCTCATACCGTTGTTTTTGGTGGCGGTGATGTTCGCCGCTACAGGTGTCTTTGCCGCTCCTCTAACACCGACCTCCCTGATTCCCGAGCATTTTGGTGCATGGCAGGCTACGGGTCCTTCGAAACTCACAACTGGACAGAATCTAGAGGCCTGGTTTGCGGTCGATGATCCTCGTCGAGGGATTTTGCGCGAAGAAGGGCTAACCACGATCGAAGAACGCGCCTTCCAGAGCGGCGGCCAGGAAATCCATCTGAGTTTGTACGTTTTCAAGGACCCCACCGGAGCGTATCAGGCGTTCACCCAGGAAACCGGAGATCACCTTCGTCCTTACGCCTACGGGGATGAAGCAGCGTTCAACAGTTCGACGGGGAATATTCTGGTCGGGAATCTTCTCGTCTTGGTGGGTAGCGCTACGGATCTGAAGCCGGAAGAATTGACAGGGCTCGATCGAGCCTTGCGGGCAGTGGCCGATCATACGCCCTATCCACCGCTCCGAACCTACCTGCCGGCGAAAGATCGAATATTCGGTACACAGAAATTCGCTGCCGGACCCGAGGGATTTAAATACGCACTAGTTCAGATACAAAATGGCGCCTTCCGGGATTTAGCCAATGAAGTTGGATTCAAGAGCAACGTGGAAGCGATGCTGGCGAAATATCAGTCGGGCATAGAGCATGGAACGCTGCTGTTGCTCGAATACCCCACGCCGCAAATTGCCGAGCAGCATTTGCATCACCTGCAAGAAGCGCTCCCGGCGGCAGCCAAACAGGCCGGTGTGACGGTGGAGCGAAAAGCGTCGATGCTTTCGCTGGTTTTCGAGGCATCCTCAAACGAATATGCCCAGAAATTGCGCGACGCCGTCGACTACGAGACGGAAGTAACCTGGAACGAAACGGGCCACGCCGCAACGGACCCGCCGATCGTGGTCGTGCTGGTCAAAATTATTGTGTACATCCTGATGTTCCTGGGGCTAACGATCGGCCTGGGTATCGCCTACGGCGGGGTGCGCATCTTGATTAAGCGTTTGTTCCCGGGGAAGATTTTCGACCGGCCGCAGGACCTAGAGGTTCTGCAGATGGGATTGTCCGGAAAGAAAATCGATCCGAGCGACATGTATTAGTTTGCAAGCCCGCCGCGATTCGACAGCGCAACAAAATTCAAAATCAAGAACAGCTGTGCCGGACGACTGGCCGGCACCCTCGCCGTCTCGCTGGCGGCGTTCGGAAACAGTCTCAAGCCGGGCCGCGCGGGTCTAGCCGTAATCTCTCACAGCTTGGCAGAAGAGGAGTGAAGTTTGTTCGAACTGCGAGTTGCGAGTTGTTTTTGCGGGGTGTTGTTGGGTAGTTGATCCGTTTTTTGTTTTGCGTGAGAGTTTTTATCTTTCCAAGGCTGTTTCAGCGCACACCTAACCAGCGGTTGACATGGGACCGGGAAAGGTTGTTTGGGATGCTTCTGTTTCAATACTTTAGCGGCACAGCGCACAGCTTTTCATGGATCTGCTGAAAGAGCGCGACGTGAGGATATCCCCCGGCCAGCGAAATCCACACCTTGCGTATGGTGATGCGGATCAGCGCGCCGATCTTTAGCAACTTGAGCCGAATCGTGGAGCACTGGGCCTTGGCCAACTCGGTTCCTTGCAGTCCCAGTCGCCGCAGCATCTGCAATAGCACGTAGGCGATCGAAGAAAAATACAACCGCAATTGATTGCTCCGCAGGTAGTGCGTGCTGGTGCGATCACTGAACAACATCAACTGTTCCTTGATGCGATTCTCCATGTCACCGCGTGCACAGTAGTGCTGTTCATACAACTCCTGCGCTGGCCACGCTTCTCGATTTAGAGAGGTCACCACGAACCGCGGGTTCTCGCCCTTCTCCAGATGCTCGGCCTTGGCCACCACCCGTCGAGCACAGCTCCAACTCTTCCGCGTCTGGTAAACGAACTCTTTGAACAACCGGGTGGCACGCCCCGTCTCTTGGTACTGGGCTTTCGCTTCCTCCATCTCCTTGGCAATGTCCGCCTTTAGACGGTCGTTTTTCGCCAGTCCCAGCAGGTAATCCACGCCTTCTGCTTCACACCAAGACATCAGCTCTTCGCGGCAAAATCCAGAATCTCCCCGCACGATGATGTGCACCTGGGGCCACGCAGCACGAATCTGTGCCACGATGCGCTGCAACTCTTCCACGCTTCCTGACGACGCATCGATGTTCGACGATCGCAACCGCGCGCACAGCAGGAACTCTCCGCAGAAGACGTACAACGGCAAATAGCAGTACTGACCATAGTAGCCATGGAAAAAGCGCCCCTCCTGCTTCCCGTGCAGCGGATCGTCGGTGGCATCCAGGTCTAAGATGATTTCTTTAGGCTCCTCTCGGTGGGCTTCCAGAAAGACCTCCACCAGCAGGCGGTCCACGGCTCCATGATCCAGCACGATCTTTTTGTAGCGCTCTTTCCGACTGGCCGTCTCTCCGGTCAGTTCCAGCCGGTTCAGAGTGCTCTTTCCCGCTAAAGCTTTTTCCCCAAGATCCCCCTTCTCGACCAGCACCGCCAACAAAGGATCATTGCGTAACTCCTCGTGATCGTTCAGATCTTCGTATCCCAGGGCCAAACCATAGACTCTCTGAGCCACCAGTTCCTCTACCGGGTGTTCGAGCAGATCCGGATTCCTATAATCCGTGAAGCAGGCGGCAAACTGGTGGAGGATCCCGACCCGTTTCTCGACCTCGCGCAGGAGCAGACCACCGCCGTCGCTGGTGATCGCTCCGCCGTCAAACTGTGCCCGGACCTCGCGTCGTTTTTGGGGATGAAATCCGAAAACAAACTGGTTACACTCTGGGGTCATAAGGCTGTTCTCCTTCTTGGCAAGATTTCTTTCTGGACAAAAGAGTTATGCCATGAAGTGACAGCCTTTTTCTATTTATTGTGAGAAATACAGGTTAAGGATGCTGCCGGAAGTGGGGAACTGCGACGGGTTTTGTGAACGGGCGATCCTTAAAGCCAGGCGCCAAGGACTAGAATCGCGCGCCCTCGGCGAAGCCAACATCCCGACTTGCCTCTGCCTCGTTCATTTTCCGACCCCAGATTCTTCCAGTGTGAGCTTATAGGCGACATAGTATTTGTAGATATTGCTCACGTACTGGACGGTTT
>DATFZN010000125.1:0-5497 GCA_035314425.1 Candidatus Acidiferrum sp.
GTGTTGCTGCCTGCTTGCATCCTTTTGGTTCTCGACCGTCACGCCGGCACAAGCTTTTTCATTCCTGCGGGACTGGTCGTAAGCGACAGATTGCAACCGCACTCTGGCGGTTCTCCTCTTCTCTGGCAGCACCTGTTCTGGTTCTTCGGTCATCCAGAGGTGTATATCGCCATTCTTCCTTCGATGGGCATTGTTTCGCACATCCTGATCAATAGCATGCGCAAGCCTTTGCTGAGCGCCAAGGTTGTCATCTATTCGATGATGTCTATCGGCTTCCTGAGTTATATGGTTTGGGGACACCACATGTTCGTCAGCGGGATGAATCCCATGTCTTCGCTGGCCTTTTCCTTCCCCACACTGACCATTACGATTCCCGCTACAGTCATGACGCTGATCTGGTTAGGCAGTTTGTATGGCGCCGACATCCAGATTAATTCTGCTTCGCTTTTTGCTTTGGGTTTTATCTCCATGTTTGTCAGCGGCGGCGTCAGCGGGTTTTTCCTGGCCCAACCTTCTATTGACATCTACCTACACGGCACGTACTTCGTCGTCGGCCACTTCCATCTGGTGATGGGCGTTGCTTCGCTCTTCGGTGTTTTCGCCGGAACTTATTTTTGGTTCCCGAAGATGAGTGGGCGAATGATGAATGACAATTTGGGGAAGTTACATTTCCTGATTACCTTCATCGGCGCCTACTGTATCTTCATGCCTTTCCACTACCTCGGGCTTGTCGGCAACGTCCGCCGCTATTCATCCTTTGTGGATGATTTCATGGGTCCAGATCTGATGAGTCTGCACAAATTCATCACCATTTCCGCGTTGATCACTGGCGCAGCGCAATTTATCTTCCTGTTTAACTTAATTTACAGCCGCTTCAAAGGCGCCCCGGCTTCCGACAATCCGTGGAATGCCACCACTCTCGAGTGGTCCATACCTTCTCCTCCGCCCTGGAATAACTTCGGCGACAAACACCCTATTGTTTACCACGATCCGTACCAGTATGGAGTGAGGGGAAATAAGGGCGATTTTGTGATGCAAGATTCGCCTGAACAGTCCATTGTCAGTGGTGATTGAGCATGGAAACGTGGCTCTTTTGCTCCCGCTGCGTTTCCACTAAAGGAATTTAGAACATGTCCTCCGCTTCCACAGTTAATTCTCACGCAGTCGCTCTTCCTGCGGCTTCCGCGCCCGCCGCTTCAGGGGTAATCGCGGAAACCAGCGCTGACCGTGCCTCGCGCAGCGGGATCTGGCTCGGTCTGTTTACGATCACCATGTCCTTTGCTGCCTTCACCAGCGCTCTGTTCGTGCGCGAAGGTACATCGGACTGGGGACATATCGTCCTGCCGTCGATCCTCTACTTCAACACCTTTCTCCTGCTGTGCAGCAGCGCAACGATTGAGATTTCTCGCCGCGGCTTGTCAGGGGGGCGCCTGATTGATGCACAGAAAAGCCGCAAGGGTATCGTGTGGTTGCTTTTCACCTTGCTTCTTGGCATCGCTTTTTGCGTTGGGCAATTCATGGCTTGGCAGCAACTGCGCGCCGAAGGCCTTTACCTCGCGACCAATCCCAATAGCTCGTTCTTCTATGTTTTGACGTGCATGCACGTGCTGCACTTGGTGGCAGGAATTGCCGTGCTCACCTACTTGACCGGCCGCATTCTCGCGACTCATCGCACCCTTCGTCGCAGCCTGTTTGATAACGTGGCGATTTATTGGCATTTCCTTGGGATTCTTTGGGTCTATTTGTTCGGGCTCTGTCTCATGAAGTTGTAGTCGAACTTAGGGAGAAAAACTGTGAGCGAATCACAAATCGCAGGCCAGGGGCACGGCGCGCTTCTCGAAGAATCGCCTTACGCAATACCCTCGCGCAAGTTCACCATGTGGTTGTTTATTATTTCGGACTCAGTCACGTTTGGTGCGATCCTCTTTGCCTACGGGTATCTTCGTGTGGCCACACCCAACTGGCAGCGCCCCTTCGAATCAGCCAGCGTCATAAACGTTGTCCTGATGACCTTCGTGCTGATTACCAGCAGCCTCACCATGCTAGGCGCGGTTGACGCTTCCAAAGCCGGGGACAAGCCCAAGGCCATGCGCTTTCTCTACTCCACCATCTTTCTTGGCATCATTTTCGCCGCTCTCCACATCCGTGAGTGGTTCCAACTCTTTGGCCGCAACATTACTATCGGCTCCGGCACTTTTGGCCAGACATTTTTTACCATCACCGGGCTGCACTTGCTGCACGTCATTTGCGGCGTCATCGGTCTACTGGCGGTTAGTTCCCTCTATTCGCGTAACCAGCTCACCCCGGGTCATGTAGAAACTACCGGCCTATACTGGCACTTCGTGGATCTCGTCTGGATGTTCGTTGTGCCGTTGGTCTATCTCACAAATATCGCTCACTAAAGCAGAAGAGGAGGGAACACCATGGACTCAACTAAGATTTCCGGAAACGTCATTCGCAAATACCTGCCGGTCTATTTTGTCCTACTGGGGATTTTCCTTGTGGAAGTATTTCTCGCCTTCCGAGATTTCTCCACGTCATCTTTAGTACTAATGCTGCTCTTCCTCGCCGTGTGCAGTGCTGGCCTAGGCTTAATGTATTTCATGCACCTCAATCAGGAACGGCGCGGCCTTTTTCTCACGCTTATCCCTGTCACGATTTTCGTTCTGTTGATGATGAATATGTTCTGGACAGACGCTGTCCGGCTCTTGCATATGCGACCCCCCGGGGAGTAATCTGTGGGCGTTGAGGAGCGTAAGCCATGCGGAGAAAATCGCTAGCCATCGGCAAGGCAACAGCGTTGGTCACTTCTCTACTCGTTCCGAGTTTAGCGTTCGCTCAGAACTGTGCTCTCTGCTACACGCAGGCCGCAGGTTCCGGCGCCCGCATGATCCAAGCCCTCAAGAGTGGTATCGCCGTCCTGATTGTGCCGCCCATGCTCATCTGCGTAGGCATCACCTGGATGGCCTACAAGAAGCGCAATCAATTCAACGAAGATTGATTCCGGCTCGTGCCCGACTCCGAGCGTGTTTTGCGTTTCCTTGCATTGATTTCACACTTGTATTTCATTGGCATGACTTCCCGCCACCCATAGCATACGGTTCGATGAAATCCTCCGAACTCGCCCGCCATTCGCCTGGTTCGAGCGAGATTCTCCACCCACTAATATTCCTATGCTCGGTCTTTAAATGACCAGGCTTGCTCGAAAGCTTACCCTCGCCGATTACTTCGCACTTGGTTTTGGCACCATGATCGGCACCGGATGGGTTGTCCTGATGGATGATTGGCTAGGTCGCGGTGGCCCGCTCGGGGCCATGCTCGGCTTTGGCATTGGCGGACTCTTGTTGCTTCCCGTGGGCTACATTTACGGCCAGTGGGTTCGCCGCTTACCCGATGCTGCCGGCGAAGCCG
This sequence comes from Candidatus Acidiferrum sp., assembly GCA_035314425.1. Classification (GTDB taxonomy): domain Bacteria; phylum Acidobacteriota; class Terriglobia; order Acidiferrales; family UBA7541; genus Acidiferrum. Next base: position 3,412 of record DATFZN010000125.1, read on the forward strand.
CCTACACCGCCGAAGTCTTTCCGCCATTGGTTAGCTATATCACCGGCTGGATGATGCTCCTTGCCTACCTCATCGTTTGCCCGTGGGAAGCCGTTGCGGTCGGCAAACTCGCCGCCTATATTTTTCCGCAACTCAACACCATCGAACTCTACCGCGTCGCGGGTCAACCCGTTTTCCTGCCGCGACTCCTTCTCGGACTTTTGCTCTCTGTCATTCTTGCCTACCTGAATTATCGCGGCATCCGCGCCAGCGCCACATTTCAAAGCTGGGCCACCTCAGCCGTGCTCGTCGTCTTTCTCGTCCTCCTTCTGACCAGCCTCGGCGTCGGTTCCCCAAGCCATTTTCAGCCCCTCTTCAGCCACGCTCCGTTCGCCTCGATTCTCTTGACCCTGCAAATTGTTCCGTATTTTGTCACCGGTTTTGAATCTGTTCCCAAAGCCGCGGAAGAAGCTAACCCAAATTTTCAGCCGAAAGATTTTTTCAAGGCCATAGCCATGGCCTTGCTCGTCGGTGCCGGTTTTTACGTCTCGGCGGTTGCTGCGGTTTCCTATGTCGCTCCTTGGCACGACCTGCTCGGCAAACGATTTGCCACGGCGATCGCGTTTGAGCAAGCCACACATTCCGTTTGGCTCGTGCGTCTTATCTTCGCAATTTCTCTGGTTGCCCTCGTCCAGGTGTTCAACGGTAATTTCGTTGCCTCGACGCGCCTCCTATTCGCCTTTGGCCGCCGCGGTACCTTGTATCCTGCTTTTGCAACAGTTCATAGCCAATATCTCACTCCGATAGTCGCGATCCTGGCAGTTAGTTCCGCGACACTGATCGGCTTGTTCGCTGGCGATGCCATCCTTGTTTCCGTTACCGAAGTTGGCTCCCTGGCCTGTTCCGTTGGATGGTTCGCGGCCTGTCTTTCCTTCCTATTGCTCGAAAAGTCTGCTCGCCTTCGCATCATTGCGCTCCTAGGGATTTTGGTTTCTCTCACCTTTATACTGATGAAAGTCATTCCAGCGATTCCCGGCCATTTTTCTGGTTCAGAATGGCTCGCTTTGGCCATATGGCTTTTCCTGGGCATACTTGTCTATCGTTGGCCCGGCACCGCTACCTGAAACTGGGGTAACCTCGCTGCTCATGTATACTTTTGAAGGAGATTTTTGACGACCGATAGATGATCCCTTACCTACACTTAGGTCCGCTCGCTATTCCCACATTTGGATTGATGGTCGCTCTGGCGCTGATTGCTTCCGGATACATTTTGCAAGCCGATTTTGACCGCCGCGGATTTAAGGCCGACGCCTTCACCATGATCACCATCGCCGGCCTCGCGGGAATTGCCGGCGCAAAGCTCTATCACTTGCTCGAATCGCCCTCCGAATTTTCTGCTGACCCCCTTGGTCTGTTCTTCACGCGATATGGCTTCGCCTGGTTCGGCGGGTTCCTGGGCGGTTTCGCCGCCATGGTAATTCTCGGCCTCCGAGCGAAATTGCCAATCCGGGAGTTTCTCGATGCCTGCTCTCCCGCCGCTTGCTTTGGCTACGCTATCGGTCGCATCGGCTGCCTACTCTCTGGCGACGGTGATTACGGCAAGCCAACCTCGCTTCCTTGGGGAATGAGCTTTCCGAATGGAGTCGTCCCCACCACAGAACGCGTTCATCCCGCGCCGCTCTACGAATTTTTCATCTGGTGCATTCTCGGGGCAATCTTGTGGAAGCTTGGTTCGAAGGTAGCTGCAGGGAAGAAAACCAACGGTGAAATCTTCGCGCTGTACTTGATCTCGACGGGTATCGCTCGCTTCCTCGTCGAAATCATTCGCATCAACCCGCCGTGGCTTCTCGGTCTGTCCAACGCCCAGGTCGCCAGCATCCTCTCCCTAATCGTTGGAATCATCCTGTTGCTTCGCTGGAAAACCCTGTCCCGTGCCTGAATTCTCACTCGAGCACGGTCGGTCCCGACTGGGTTCTAGGGGTTATTCGTGCTCTTCTCATTTTCCTGTGGGCTTAACTTCTTCCGGCACTCCCCGCGTATCAAACACCGTCACCGGCCCATACTTCTCTAACACCGACCTAATCTTCTGCGCATCCCCGACGCCCAC
>DATFZN010000126.1:0-46452 GCA_035314425.1 Candidatus Acidiferrum sp.
AAGATTTAGCGCCCGTGTTTCGGACCAGAACATCAACAATGAAATCTCCTTCGCTGTTAACTGAAGAACCTATAATCTCGATTTGCATTGACAACGGATATGTGGGGGTAGTGACCGACTTGCTGGGCCCAGTCAATCCGCCCATCTCGGCTCCAGGAATTCCCTGACGACCTTCTTTCCACGCTGGTATCTTTGCAGTGAGGTCAAGGACAATCGATTTCGGCACAGAGTTGGGTGCCATTTGAGCCAAGAAGGAATCAGGGCAGAGGAAAAGCCCCAATGACGCAACGCAAGCGAGACAATAAGCGACAGCGATGGAAGAGCGATTACTGACAAGCTGAATAGGGTGCATAATTTACGTTCCCCAGGAAGACATCGGTTTCACTGTACGTTACCGGCCACGGAGGATCTTCCTGGCTTGCGGCGGTACCCACGGAGTTCAGTCGGCTGGTAATTCCTGACTGAACATTACTGTTGAAGGTGGACAAACTCGCTCCTGGGATGGCAATCTGTTGCTCCAAATAGTCGCCTACGTTGTCCGCGCTTGAATTCATTGCGCTTGAATAAAAAGCGTAGTGGCTCTCAGTCGAGCTGTTGTACTCGTGCCGCCGCGTTTCTGTGAGCAAGTAGCTGCCTGAGATGAAGCCACTCGGATTCGTAGTTGCATTGTAGTTACCGCACTGAGCCGCATAAAACGTCGAGCCTGTGTTTTCTAGGTCCGGATTGATTTCGTATCGGTAATCAAAGTTGGTCCACGGGAAGTTGGAGGGAAAATAAGTATAACCCTGATTAGGCCCTCCATCCCCTATAGTCACATAAGATATCGTCCCGTATGCGGCTCGCCAATTGGAGATGCCGAGTCCAGAAAAATTCCCTGTTGGCTGAGGAGGCACGTAAAGTACATAGAATGTGCCATTGGAGACTTCTATAGGTGAGGCAGGATTCGTATGCCAGTTTCGATTCGCCACGTTGACACGTGCTGAAAGTGGTGTGGAGCCTCTGCCTGCGGTAACGGTGACGCTAACAGTGCCACTTATGACCATCGCGCCAGTCCATGAACTACTCCCAGTATTCGTCGATCTGATCACAATATTACTGTTGGCGTCGGTGAACTTCCAGCCGGAAAAGGTGGCTCCCGTAGGGGCGTTGTTCAGGCTACAAGTCGCACCCGCGCCTCGGGTTACTGATGATGGACACGTCAGAGTAACTACGTTGTCGCTGCTAGCCGGGCCATAGGTATTCAGTGGACATGTGAAGCGCCTACCAGCTTCCGGGAGCCTACCCCAGGCTGTTGTACTGGTTGTCCCAATTGCGACGCCAGTATGAATGCCACCAGCGTTTACGCTCGCAATACTCGAATTCGCTGTACGCCACCCATTATAGAAGTCACCGGTAACGTTGATAATCCCGCCACAATCGCTGATAGCGTCCACACCGTTGCCTGCTTGACCCTCGAAAGGCACGCCTAGAGGGTTGTAGATAAGCCATGGCGTATAGTATCCGCAACAGTTTGCGCATCCATAGGTCACGTGCCCATACATTTTGTCGTAAATCACTTTGCCCTCGAACAAGCTGCCAACATGGGGGCTGGTGAGATCGCGGATTTCATATGAGCCTGAGGTTAGATTTGCTGGCAACGTTTGCCCGTTCTTGTCAGGGATTTGTTGCTGGATGAGTTTGCCCACATCAACCACCATTTGTGCATCAGACTGAAGTGTTTGCTCAATGTCATACCGCTGAGTGCCTTGATTATAGAAAATCGTAAATCTGGCTTGCGTTGATTTTGTTCCACCGTTACCAACGGTGATGATGGAGTCGTGTTGCGGATCGAACTCCCACATGCCACCCTCCCATCTCGCTGAAAGCTGGTCGGAAAACGGGGTCTGTGCTCCATAACGTAGGGTGTCATCGTAACTGGCCGCGACAGCCATCACCTCGTTGGGCATCCCCTTTGTGGTAAGCGTAACTGTGGTCCAATTCGCGTCTTTGGGAAGTGTATTCCCATCCTGCAGCGCAGCCACATCTACTCTGCGAGTCTCAAGCGGATTCAAATGGAGGGCGGGGCCAGCGGCAGCGCCGGTCGCGCTCCCCGTGCGCCAGTTGAAACGAAGAATGACATCGGCTGGTTTCGTTGCGGCGTTGCGGATTAAGAGCTGTGGATGGAGTGTTGTTCCTTGCGGAAATGCAAGGGCAGGGTCCGGAGTAGAAAGTGCCAGCATCGGAGCACGCAATGTCCACACTCCGGTGTGGGCAAAATCGCGCTCTTCCAATTTCGCGTTTGGGTTATAGTCAAACATTTTCAGAGTCGCGGAAAAGTTAGCTGTTTCGTCGAAGAGAAGATGCAACGTGTCGAGCGAGCCTGCGTGAGCGCTGGCAGAGATTTTGATGCCACCGTGAGAGCCCGTCAGTCCAGCACTTTGAAGGAGTTCACGAAAATTGTACCGAACCGTTTCGTTGGGCCCGAGAGTGACACTCTGCCTGTTTTCCTTTCCGTTAGCATCGAAGAGCGATAGAACGAGCGGGATGGTGTCCTTGTCTTGGTTCGTCAGGATTAAGTAATCAGTGGTCGTGTCATTCGGCAACCACCAAACACCCTCCCGGCTTCCCGCTTGGAAATCTTGCGACCCGCTCATCGCGTCTATGTGAAAAGCGATGGAATGTCCTGTCCTGCGAATCATCGTCGTTGCGTAAAGGTTCCCTCGGCTAGTGGAACTATACCGGAGAACGATCGAACCATATGTCCCGACAAGTTGTGGCGCATTCGCGGCAGATATGGAGGCATCGAGGTCAATACCTTTCACTTCCTGCGGCTTGATGGTAATTGCCGCTAAGTCTGTCTCCGCACCATCCGACCGTCGGACCACAGGTGTAACGATAAGGTCCTGGTCAAGGAGGTTGTTTCGCAGTTGCAGTTCAGTGTTCCATCCGGTCTCACTGGTCCAATAAGCGGCAACTTGCTCCTGATTTTGGGGCGTCAGATCAGGAACTACCTTGACTGAACCAGGTCCTGGAGGCACTTGTTGCGAATCCGGAACCTGAGATTGAGACTGTAGTGCAAAGAGAGAAGACAAAATCAAAAACACCAAACTGCGGTAAGCAATCGTTTGAGCTAGAGGGGCCCTCATGTGACTCTCCTTGGGGGACCGTCAGCAAAACGCGGCAAGAGGGAGGTCTCCCAATGTGGCATTCCACAAAACCGAAAGAGCGTAACCGGCTTAGTGGCAATTTGCCTGCCGATCGACTGGCGGGATTGGGCGATTTTATATACGAGGTTAGTTTCGGAGTCAATAAAACTTTTCGCCGATGCGGAAATTCTAAAATAATGTGTTGATCATCCGGCGAGAATCTATTGTGCCAAAAGACATCGGATCGGTTCGGCAGCTTGTGACGCGGATACTATCACAGCCATACGCATTCGTTATCTATCCTTCACTAGTAAGGTTGGCCTGCTCTTGTCATTGGCGAACAGAACCGTTCTCGCCACCTTCTTTGGCGAGGGCTACGCATTCGACCGTTAGCGTAAACTCGGTCTTGATGATCTTCAAATCGATCGCTCTCGGGTTAGGAATATTTTTCATCGGCGCTATCGCGTATCAGGTGTTCAAAGTTCAAACACTTCCACTGCCGCCATCGCCAGGTTCCGCATATGTCTATCGGGATCAGTCTGTGGACGGAAAAACTTGAGCTCGTCCTGACACGTTACTGCTGCGCTATGCATGCTTCGGCGCGGGCGCCAGATCGGGCTTGAATCCTGCGCGGTCCATGCCGCGTTTGGCTTCCGGGTTTTTCATGAAGGTATTCCATACGAATGAGGTACGCGCATTCTCGGCCATGACCATTGAAATGCCAATGTCGATTCCCACTACGTCCGTGTCATACCAATTTGTCAACGGGTTGAACGCGTCCACGAAACCGTATTGGGTCCAAGCATTTGCTCCATAGCGATTCTTGATCGTTTGTAAAACGCGCATTGCTGGCGCCGGCAGAAAAGGTAAAGAACCTGCGGACGCACACGGAACAACGGTGCCATCGATTGGTCCTGTTGCGGGCGGGCCACCCCATGCCACATACCCCTTCGATGAGTCGGAAGCCGTGATACCCCACAAATCATCGCTGTAATCGGGGAATTGGACAGCTAAATCTAAACAAAAACGCCGATGTGCGTCCGTGGCGAGAATCGAGTTCTGAAAGTAGTCGGCGTAGCGATCTCGTTTGCCGCGGAAATCAAACCAAGCCTGCGAATATTGGTGAATGAATAGGGGAGCGAAAGACCCTATATAGCGAATGCCATCGTATTCGAATGTGGTTCGTTTCCAGGCGTTCCACGCTTCGGCGGGCAACGGGTGCGCAGCAGATCCAAGCCCCAGAAGGTACATCATCATCATTTCGCTGTAATCACCCCAGCGATACTGCAGAAAACCGCCCTCCGGGGTCCATCCGTGCGGCAGGATAGGGGTGTCTTCGGAAAGCCAATTCCAATCAACGCGATTGAAGATTTCCAGTGCCAATTCACTGATCTCGGTATGCAAGAAATGCTGCCGGCAAGTGAGAACTCCGCAGAGTAGGATGGCAGTGTCGACGGAAGAAATTTCCGAATCCCAGAGTCTTTCGCCGGAGTTGATGTTGCCAAAGTGGTAGAAGAATCCTCGATGATTGGGCACTTTCTTCCAAAGGAAACGCAGCGCGTTGAGAGCGCGCGTTTCCGCCGCCACACGCGGTACAAATCCGCGTTTTTCTCCGATGCAAAGAGCGGTCAGCCCGAATCCCGTCGCCGCTATGCTCCCCAATTCGTTGGTGACGGGTTCGCGGGCGTGGCAACGGTCCATGACGATGCCCGTCTCCGGGTGTGCCTGCTCCCAAAAGTACCGGAAACTAGCCTTTTCTAGTTCGTCCAGTAGCACATTGTCAGGATTCGAGAAACTTTCCGCACTCTGTGGCAGCCCTGGGGATAGGCTCTGTTTGTTCCACACATCTAAACCGGAGAGCGCGCTAAAGCCCAGAATGGGGAGACTGGCGCCTGTGCGAGCAATCCGCGTTAGCAATTCTCGGCGTGATAGTCTGCCCAGGCTGACCTCTCTTTGGTCCATTTTTATAATTATAAACATTCTCTAAAGTGGACAAAGTCTATATGACGCGGTTGTCGATCGAATTAGCAGAGGATTGTATCGTATCCGTTAAATGATTATGGCAAAAAGGCAAGAATGCACAATGGAATCTGCCTTGATTTCAAGAGCGTCGAGAGGTAGGTTGGGAAGAACCCATGATGGGCAACCGTAAAATCGCTATCTTTGCCGTGATCTTAGGCGTGGGTGGCATTTTGGTTGGCGGGCGGATTGCATTTCGCCATTACCGCAAAACTCGACCCACTAGCTTCAGCGGCGCAGTCATTCGGCAAGACAATGACCCGCGCAAACAATCTCCGGTTGCTAATGTGGAAATAAGTTCGCTCGATGGATGGATCGTCCGTGATGTGAAGTCTGACTTTTCGGGGTCTTTCAAACTTGCCTTGCGCCCGGGCGTGAAAATAGGACAAACCATTCATCTCGTCTTTCGCCATCCCGACTTTCAACCTCTCGACCTAACAGAAACGCTCGGCGATAAATTATATGTAATTCGGATGACCCCTCTTCACGACGAGGTGGAGGCCAAACTCAACGAGGCCGAAGTCGTGATCGGGAATATTGTCGTGAGATACTCCACGGAGACAACAAAAACAGAGAACATTGGCAGCGCGGTGAAAACATTTCAGGTAGTGAATACGGGCAACGTTCCCTGCTCTCAACACCAACCTTGTTCACCGGACGGGAAATGGAAAGCTGAGGAGGCCGCCGCATCTCTCGATGCAGGAGAAGGAAATGTATTCCGGGATGCGAGAGTGACGTGCATTGCGGGACCTTGTCCCTTTACTCGAATTGATACCGATGAATTTTCCCGCGGTGGTCGTTCCATCAAGGTTTCCGTTCGCGATTGGTCTGACTCAACTACCTTTCTGTTTCAGGCGGAGGTGTTTCGTTCTCAGCTCGACGTCATTATTCGCAGGACCTATCCCGTGATTTTCGGGCGCGCGATGAATTTCACACTACCATCTACTGCGGAAGGGCCGAGCATCGAAGCCGAACTGAATAGGGGACTCATCGTGTTTCCCCTGGGCCCGAGTCCGGTACTGAGTTGGGCCCATTGCCAGGTCCGCGTGGAAAAAAATCAAGCACGGGATTACAGGTGTGAGCTTAAGGCGGGGTATCGCTTCAAATAGGTGCACCAAGGCGCGAATTCTCCGGTACAGATTCAGGTTCAGCTTCAGGCTTTAGCAAATCCATACACCACACCCGGCGCGTTGAAGGAAGCATTCAGATCTGGGAACACACTTGCAGACAACATGAAACCGCTCGAGGGTGTTAACCGTGTCCTTGGTGGTTCGCATCTGGCTGGACGTCTATCATCAGACTGGTTCTCTTGAGCCATTTTGGAAGCAAGAAATAGCCCAGATCCCCCCGGATAATTCGCTTACTCATTCTCCTACTGGCCCCAAAATCTGGAGTTTTCGTTTACCTAAAGTCGAATACTAGACTTCTTGATCACGCATGACCTTCGCGGATCCCACCGAAGTGGTATGTCGTTACTACGGCGAAGCAAGGAACATTAGACACCTTGACCCTAGCAGTAGGGGAGGTTAGCGTCAGCTAAATCCACTTTTGAAGTTGATGGACAACCAAATGAATCCTTCGATTGCGCCAATCACAAGCAAGGACGCCGATTACGGTATCGCCGAGATTCGATCAAACCTGCGCAAACTTGAGCGGCGCGACCTGTGGGTGTGGGGCAATGCAGCGATTATCATCCTGAGCTTGACGGCGTTGGTCGTGTCACTGTCGGTTTCGTTCTATCTGAAAGGCGCGAAGACAATTTTTGGATGGGATTTGAGTCTGGCGGTGCGGGCGCTCGTAGGGCTAGTGCTAGTTTTTACCGGGCACATGATTTATCAGCATTTGAAGCTGCGAACCATTCAGAGAGAATTGGCGGAACAACAGATTGAGGCGGAAGTCTTTAGGCGTCTGGCGATGTTTGATCCCTTGACAGGGCTATACAACCGCCGATTCGCAGAACAACGATTAAGGGCAGAAATTGCACGATCCGAGAGGAGAGGGCTTTCCATGATCGTAGTACTTCTCGACCTGAATAATTTCAAGCAGATTAATGACGGATACGGACACTTAGTGGGCGACCAGGTACTTAAAGAATTCGCAGAATGTCTGAGTAGTTCTACCCGCGGGTCCGATCTGGCGGTGCGCTGGGGCGGAGACGAATTCATGTTACTGCTACTGGATTGTGAAGTGAACCAGTTGCCGGTAGTGCTGGGCCGTCTGGATGGATTTACCGTGGAGATGAGCGGGAAGGCATTGCCGGTTTCGTTCGCCGTGGGTTGGAAGGCGTACGAGCCAGGGGATGGACTTGAGGGATTGATCGAGGAAGCGGATCGAAATTTGTACTGCCACAAAGCGGCCACCAAGGTACCGATTGAACCCCTAACTGCGCCGGTATAGCCACCCTCGAGGTGCCCAAAAAAAGCATTAGCAGGCGGAAGTCACCTGTTTGAAACCCAGTGTCGGCGGTAAGTGGAAAAGACAATGGAACACTATTTTTCTTGCCCCTATTGCGGCGAGCAGATCTCTATGGTGCTCGAATTATCCGTTGCGAAGCAGAGTTACGTGGAAGACTGCGAAGTCTGCTGCAATCCGATCGAAATCAGCTATTCAGCCGAGAACGAAGAGCTCACCGGATTCACCGCGAGAGTTCTTGGGTAGCGGTGTAGGCAAAAGTCGTTGAAACCATTCTTTGACAGCCGCATTCCTATGGTTGAACCACAGTTTGCGCGCTTGACGGAAACCCAAGCAACCCCAAAGTCGACAAAGAAAAAACGCTATCGCTGGTGGATGATTTTTTCGCCATTTATCTGGCGTCGCTTGCAGCTCCCCTACAAAAACATCCCGCCGGGAGCAGGAAACGCCGAAGCTATTTCTCTCCAGAGCAGATCGCGGCAATTTTACATGACGCAAGCGAAAACCCGAGCTATTTGCGCATACTGGAATCAGCGTGTGCCGTTGAATTAGGCCGGGAGCGAGCGGGCCGCGCAGTGAGCACGGCCGTGTCGCCCGATGAGCATGCTCCTTAAACCCAGCCGGCGTCGATAATGTAGCTCTGGTTAGTGATGGCACTGCTGTCATCGGCGGCAAGGAACAGCAGGAGATTGGCAACTTCTTCGGGCAAGAGCGGGCGCTTAAGACATTGGCTGCGCATAATTTCTGCCTCGTATTCGGGCGTCCACCACAATTCGCGCTGACGCTGCGTCAGAATTGCCCCGGGCAGAACGGCATTCACGCGTATATTCCACTGACCCAACTCGTGCGCCATAGTGCGCGTCAGCCCTACGATTGCAGCTTTAGCAGTGACGTAAGCGACTTCGTGGACCGAAGGAATTATCCAGCCAATGGAACTCAGATTAATAATGGCGCCGACCTTGGCCGCTTTCATGGCCGGAATGACAGACTGCATTGCAAAAAAATAGTGGCGCAAATTGAGAGCCATACGTTGATCCCAATATTCTGGAGTGACATCTTCGAAATTATGGCGATCATCGTTTGCAGCGTTGTTGATTAAGACCTGGAAATTGCCTATCCGAGACTGCAAGTCGCTAATCGTCTTCTGGAGAGCAGAAATGTCCAGAAGATCGCAGTGAGCGTAGACGGGCGCGAACGCCCCGGTTTCGGATATTTCAGAAACGAGTTTTTGAGCGACCTCATCCTGGACGTCGAGCAAGGCGACCAAGGCGCCTTGTCTTGCGAAACGGCGAACGGCGGAAGCCCCTATGCCGGACGCGCCACCGGTGATCAGAACGGCGCGATTTCGAAGGCTGGGATATTGGGCGGATTGATCGGTCGTCGACATTTTCTCGCCGGTACCGTTAATAGCTTGAGGTCGTGGCAGCAGAAACTGTCGTAATGGGTGGCAGACCCAGGCGCTTTCGGCAGTCTTCAAGAATTTCCGCGGTACGGGACGCACCAACGCGGGTTACGCCAATTTCGCGCGCGGCCAGGATCATATTGAGATCGCGGATACCTCCAGCGGCTTTGACTTGCACATGAGCCGGCGAATGCTTGCGCATTAGGCGAAGATCATCGAGCGTCGCCCCGGTTGGCGCATAGCCGGTTGACGTTTTTACCCAATCCGCACCTGCTTCACCGCAGATGCGGCACAACTCGGTTTTCGATTTATCATCGTGATAGGCGTTTTCGAAAATAACTTTTATCTTTGCGCCCGCCGCATGCGTTTCCCTAGTAAGTGACGTAATTTCCGCGGAGACATAGTTCCAGTCGCCACTTCTGGCCTTGCTGATGTTGATCACCATGTCCAACTCACTTGCACCGTCTTCGAGGGCTTGGCGGGCTTCCGCTAGTTTAATGCTTGTTGCATGAGCGCCATGGGGAAAGCCGATGGTAGTGCTGGCTTTCACTGTACTTCCCCGAAGGGCCTCGTTGGCGCGCTTCACATAGTAGGGCAAGATGCAGACGGTGGCTACGTCGTAGCTGAGCGCCAAGCGGAATCCGGCTTCCAATTCAGCGGTATCGAGAAACGGCTGCAGCAGAGCGTGATCGATCATTTTTGCGATCGATGGATAATTGAGTTCGGCGGTCATCGGCGGGCTTCTCCTCTGCCTTCGGCACAACGGGTTCTTCGAACGAACGTGCCCTGACATAGAATGACAAACATTGGGGGTATCATACCCGAATGCGATTGCTACTTGTTGAAGATGAAACCCGGATCGCGCATTTTGTGGCGAAGGGACTGCGCGAGGAATCGTACGCCGTGGACGTGGTTGGCAACGGCAAGGACGCGCTGTATCAGACTGAGATCAACGATTACGACGTGGTGATTTTGGACGTGATGATTCCCGGGCTGGATGGTATTGCAACCTGCCGCGCGATCCGAGCCAGAGGGAAACGCATTCCGATCTTGATGCTGACGGCGCGTGATGGTGTGCGGGATCGCATCACCGGACTGGATGCTGGCGCGGATGATTATCTAACCAAACCGTTTGAGTTTGGCGAATTGCTGGCGAGGCTACGCGCCCTGTTACGGCGTCCTAGAGAATTGAAGTCACCACAAATCGTTGTCGATGATGTAGTGCTGGATACGATTTCGCAAACTGTAAACCGTGGCGGCCGGACGATTTCTTTAACCGCGAAGGAATATGCCTTACTGGAATTTCTTGCACGCAACGCAGGCCGCGTGATTGGACGCGCGGAAATTGCAGAACATGTGTGGGACGAATCGTTCGACCCCTTTTCCAATTTGATAGAGGTGTACATCAACCGCCTGAGGCGAAAAATTGATGAGGGAGCGAACAAACCGCTGCTGCAGACCAGGAGAGGAAGCGGCTACGTTTTTGGCTCCGGGACAAACAACGGAACGGCGGGCGGAGCGAGAAAGTCGCATGCTTGATTCCGTTCGTGCCCGCCTGACAGTTTGGTACAGCATCGCACTCGGTATTGTGCTGATTTTCCTGGCCGTTCTCACCTACCTGATTTATCAGCGAAATATCACCCAGCGCACGGAGACGAATTTGGCAGAGCTTGCCAGTGCCTTTACTACCACGTTTGAAAGCGAGTTGCCGGATCAGACGGGGATGGAAGGGGTGAAAGAGGCGGCGCTCGAAGCAATGAAGGAGCATCGTTTTCGGGACACCATTTTTGTGGTGTTGAATTCCGCTGGAAATGTGGTGATTAGCTCGCTAGAACTGCCCAGTGCGGACCCGACACACGAGCGCATCACAGAGGAGATTTTTTCGTCGCCGGAGTTTCGGGAGGCAACTGAAAATGGAAAAACGGAAGGCATTGTCCGGCGCAAGCTTCCGGGTGGAAAAGATGGATTTCACGCATTCACCAGCACCCTAACTGCCGGGGATAAATCCTACAAACTGGTGCTCCTGCAATCGTTGCATTCTCAAGAAGAGCTGCTCCTAGACATCCGCAATACATTCCTGCTGGTGATTCCTATTTCGCTCCTGTTGGCAGGCGCGGGCGGATATTTTCTGGCTCGAAAGAGCCTGGCTCCAGTGGCGGCTATGGCTTCGCAGGCGCGTAAAATGGGCGCTGCAAATTTAGGTGCCCGGCTGGAGGTGGCTAATCAGCGAGACGAATTGGGACAATTGGCGCTGACATTTAATCAGTTATTGGATCGATTGGAAGATTCGTTTGAGAAGCAGCGAAGATTTATTGCAGACGCTTCGCACGAGCTACGAACGCCAGTGGCAATTTTGCGTGGAGAAACGGAAGTGACGTTGTCGAGGCCAAGCCGTTCGCCAGAAGAATATCGAGAAACGCTTGGGGTTTTGCGGGATGAGTCGCAGCGGCTGGCCGGGATTATCGAAGATTTGTTTACCCTGACACGTGCGGATGCCGGGGAATATCCTCTAAGTCACAAGGAGCTCTATCTGGATGAACTAGCCACGGATTCCTTGCGGCGCGCGCGTACCCTGGCGATGGCAAAAAATATAACGCTTGCTTCTGAGATTGTGCCAGAGCTCCCTTTGCGGGCAGATGAAGCACTGTTGCGGCGTATGTTATTAAATCTTCTGGATAACGCCATCAAGTACACCCCAGAAGGGGGAAACATTTCGCTGGCCTGTGCGAAGCAAGAAAATGGCTACATCGTAAGCGTTACGGATACTGGGGAAGGAATTCCCAAAGAAATGCAGGGACGAGTGTTCGAACGGTTTTTTAGGGTGGATCAAGCCAGATCGCGAGAGGGCGGCGCGCATGGCGGAGCAGGATTAGGATTGTCGATCGCGCGATGGATCGCGGAGGCGCACCACGGGCGCTTGGAATTAACGCGTTCCGATGCGACGGGATCAACATTTAGCGTGATATTACCCATCACCGGGCCTTCTGGAATTTAGAACCAAGAGTGTGCAAACCGAAGATTCGTAAGGGACGCTCGTACCCGCTCGGTTAATCCTAGGTTTATCTGCGAAACCATAGGCTGGTGGGGAGAAGTGGCGAAGGTTGCCACCGAAGACGGAAGAATCTTTCCATGAGACCATTAAATTTGAATTGCTTCTGTGAATCGGCGCTGCGTTTTCTTATTGCAGGATTTGCTCTCGCAAATCTCTTAAGTCTATCTGCAGCGCAGCAGCCCGACGCGCCGGAACCGCAAAAAGTTTTGCCCGCACATTTGCCTCAACCGCAGACACATGCACCCTCCACATCCGCTGCGATAGTAGAGCTGAGTTTGCAGCAGGCCCTCGACCTGGCGCAAAAGAACAGCCCCCAATTGCAAGCCGCCATGACCGACGCGGGAAACGCCCGCGAAGATAAGAACATCGCGCGAGCCGGATTGCTCCCGGAAGTGAACTTCAACACCGCGGCAATTTATACTCAAACCAATGGCAATGGACAAGCGAAATACATCGCGAACAATGGCCCACATGAATACATTAGTCAGGGAAACGTCCATCAGCAATTGGATCTGGCGAGTATCGCGGGGTACCGGAGGACGGCCGCTTTGGCTGCCGCAGCCAAAGCGCGAAAAGAGATCGCTTCACGCGGCCTGACAGTGACCGTGGTTCAGGATTATTTTGCCCTAGCGGCTGCCGAGCAAAAACTGGATGCCGCCAAGCGAACCGCCGATGAGGGCGAAAAGTTTTTCCAGCTCACGCAAAGCTTGGAAAAGGGTGGCGAAGTAGCACACACGGACGTGATCAGGGCGGAATTGCAGATGACCGACCGACGGCGGCAACTGCAGGAAGCGCAATTGGCTTTACAGAATGCCCGATTGGATCTGGCAGTGCTCATATTCCGAGATTTCAATGACAATTTCCGGACGACAGATGATTTGCACGCGAGTATTGCGTTGCCATTGCGCGATGCATTTGAGGCCCAGGCCGGGCAGAATAATCCAGAAATTCGTGCAGCGCTGGCAGAGGCCCAGGCCAGCAATTTTACTGTCAACGCCGCCAAAGCCGGCTACTTCCCTTCCATCGGCCTGGATTATTTCTATGGAATTGATGCGGCTCGTTATGCGACATACACGACAACGGATGGAACAAAATTAAGCAATTTGGGTTCGTCGGGAATTGTCTCACTCAGTTTGCCAGTCTGGAACTGGGGGGCGACCCAGAGCCGCGTGCGGCAGGCGGAACTGAAACGCGATTTAGCAAAAAAGGAGCTTTCCTTTGCCCAAAGGAAATTATTAGCAGAAATGCGCTCACTGTATGAGGAAGCGGAAACAGCACTGAACGAACTGGCAGGGTTGCAACGATCCGCGGAGCTTTCGGCGGAAAGCTTGCGGCTCACCACTTTGCGCTACAAGAACGGTGAAGGCACCGTCTTGGAGGTCGTCGATGCGCAAACGACGTTTGCTCAATCACACAGCGCTTATCAGGATGGCGCGGTGCGCTATCGGGTCGCCCTGGCAAATCTGCAGACTTTAACAGGAGTGCTGGCGAATCCATGAGAAATCGAAAGTCAAGTTTGATGAAGGTATGGCGCGGAAAATTCTTTGCTGCAGTATTGTTCCTGGTTGTGGCGGCGTTGCAAAGTTGTGGAACGGTGGAGAAGGAACCGGAGCCAGTTGTGACAGTGCAAACAACCCCGGCAAGGCGCGGACCAATCGCACTCACCATCTCCGCGGAAGCGGTGGTTTCTCCCCTGCAACAGGCGATCATCACTCCTAAAATTACCTCGACGATCAAGAAGTTTTATGTCCAGAGGGGCACCCGCGTAAAAGAGGGACAGCTGCTGGCAGAGTTGGAAAACGCTGACTTGGCCGGAGCAGCCGAGCAGAGTAAAGGTGAGTTCGAGCAAGCGGAAGCAGGATACGCGACAACTACGGGTTCGAGCTTGCCGCAGCAAATTCAAAAAGCCGAGTTGGATGCCGCCGCATACCGGTCGGCGTATGAAGCGCAAAAGAAGGTTTACGACGCACGCAAAGACCTTTTCGATCAGGGAGCGATTCCACGTCGCGATCTGGATTTAGCAGAAGTTGCTTTGATGCAGGCGCGCAGTCAGAACGAGCAAGCCCAACGACAACTGAGCGACCTCGAGAAACTCGGCAAAGTGCAGGCTCTGAAGTCGGCTACGGGGCAGCTGTCGGCGGCAAAAGGAAAATACTTAAACGCGAAAGCGCAACTGAGTTACTCCGAAATTCGCAGCCCGATCAATGGCGTGGTGACGGATCGTCCTCTCTATGAAGGGGAGTTGGCGGCGGCGAACCAGCCGATCATGACAGTGATGAATACGTCGAAGCTGATTGCAAAAGCTCACATTGCCCAAAACGAGGCGGTGCTATTGAAAACGGGCGACTCCGCGAAATTGGAATTGGCTGGCCTGGAAGAGCCGATCGAGGGCCGCGTCACTTTGATCAGTCCGGCGCTCGATCCTGGCAGCACGACGATCGAAGTGTGGGTGGAAGCCGACGAACCGAATTCGGCATTGAAACCGGGAATGAATGTGCAAATTGAAGCGACCGCGAAGAGCATCAAAGAAGCTCTGGTCGTTCCTGCTTCCTCAGTGTTCAAGACAGCGGATGGCGCAGACTACGTTTTGCTTGCAGGCGTAGATCAGAGAGCTCATCAGGCGAAGATAAAAATTGGACTGCGGAATAAGGAATTGGCGGAGATCCAATCGGGGATCGAAGTAGGCGATCAACTGATCACCCAAGGAGGCTACGCAGTTCCAGACGGGACGAAAATCGTGGTAGAAGCTGCACCTGCCGCTGATTCCGAGAAGGAGAAGGATCCGGCAGACTCGCGCATTAAGCCGGATGCAACAGCCGACAAGAAACGCACCTCTGCGCCGAAGAAAGCCGAGGAATAGCCTGGCATGGATTCCCGGCCCGAAAACGTGGATGACAATCCGGCAAATGGCGGCGTGGCAAAAAGCGCGCCGTGGTTCCAGCAGTTTTCCCGGCCGATTCTATTTCTAACGATGAGCCTGGCGTTCGCGGGTGCTTACCTCGCGTTTCGCATTCCCGTTTCCGTTTTTCCCAACACGGATTTTCCGCGCATTGTAATCGGAGTCGACAACGGCGTCATGCCGATCGACCAAATGCTGGTGATGATAACAAAACCGATCGAAGAAGCGGTCAACAGCGTACCCGGCTTGACCAAAGTGTATTCAACGACTAGTCGCGGATCAGCCGAGGTGGATCTGTTCTTCGACTGGAGTTCGGACATGATCTTGACGCTGCAACGTGTCGATGCGGTTGTCGCGCGGCTGCAAACAGGGCTGCCAACAGGCGCAAAAATCCAGACGCATCGGCTGACGTTTGCCTCGTTCCCAATTCTTGGCTACAGCCTAACTTCCGATACGATTCCGCAAAATAAATTGTGGGAGATAGCAACGTACGATTTGAAGCCGCGAATAAATCGATTGGATGGAGTGGCGTCGGTACTAGTGCAAGGTGGGCGCATTCCGGAGTTTCAGGTGACGCCCGATCCGGCACGGCTATTAGCGGCAGGGATCACCGTCGGAGATATTTTAGAGGCGATCCGGCGGACGAACATAATCGATTCGCCGGGATTGCTCGAGCACGACCACCAATTGGTGCTGGGATTGATCAGCGGTCAGGTTCGAACTCCCGAGCAGATTGCGCAAATCGTGGTGAAAAATTCCAAAGACGGCGTGCCAATTCGCATCGGAGACATCGCACAAGTTGCTCCTTCCGAGGCTCCGGTCTATACGATCGTTACGGCAAACGGAAAACTTGCGGTCCTGCTGAGCGTGAACCGCCAGCCGGAAAGCAACACGCTCGATGTAGCGCGCGAAGTACACAAGCAGATTGCTGAACTGCAAGCAGCGCTGCCGCCAGGCGTGTATCTGAAAGCGTTCTACGATCAATCAACAATCGTCCAGCAATCGATCGCAAGCGTGCGTGACGCGGTCCTGATCGGAATCGCTCTCTCTGCAGCGATCCTGGTATTGTTCTTACGCGATTGGGGAGCATCCTTGGTTACCGCCCTGGTGATTCCGGTAACTCTCCTATTTACATTTATCATTCTGCGATTCAGCGGGCAAAGCTTTAACCTCATGACGCTTGGCGGCCTTGCGGCCGCGGTGGGGTTGGTAATCGACGATGCCATCGTCGTACTGGAAAATATTGTATTGCACCGCGATGCAGGCGAATCGCGTCTTCAAGCCATTCAAAGCGCGCTCCGCGAAATCACGGTGCCACTCATTGGTTCGACGATCACACCAATTGTGGTGTTCTTGCCATTGATTTCCACAACCGGGGTTTTTGGCAGCTTTTTTCGGGCACTGGCGATCACCATGTCAGTAGCGCTGGTTAGTTCCCTGTTACTTGCCGTCACATGGACACCCACGCTCAGCCAATATTTTGTCGGGCGCGAGAACACCGACGGAACCACGGCTGAACCGGAAGGAATGCAAACGGCCGCTTTACTGCTCGCCTCGGAAGAAGCACATCTTTCGGGATTTTTTGGCCAGATCGTGGATTCCTACTCGCGACTGATGCACCGGATTGTGCGCCGCCCCATGCTGCTGGTCGTCTCTTCCATCATCATCGTCGTGCTTTCCTACGTTTGCTACAGTTTTTTGGGAAGTGACTTGCTACCAGAGATGGATGAAGGAAGTTTTATTCTGGACTACAACACGCCGCCGGGCAGTTCGCTGGCGGACTCAGACCGCATCCTTCAGCACATCGAGAAAATACTTCGCGAAACTCCTGAAGTCGAAAACACTTCACGGCGCACAGGATTACAACTTGGGCTCGCTGCTGTCACAGAAGCAAATCGCGGAGATTTCACAGTAAAACTCAAGAAGGATAAGAAACGCGGAATAGACGAGATCATCTCTGACATCCGCGCCCAAATTAAAATAACAGAGCCCGCCACCGATGTCGATTTCGTACAAATTCTGCAGGATATGATTGGAGATCTAACCAGCCGGCCAGAACCCGTGGTGATCAAACTGTTTTCGCCGGATGCGAAATTATTGGAGGAGACGGCTCCCCGAGTCGCCGATGCAATCAAAAAGAATCCTCAAGTTGTGGACGTCTTCGACGGCATCGAGAACACGGTGAGCGGCCCCGCCGTGACTTATCAAATTGATCCGATGATCGCTGCACGCGCTGGGTTTACTCCTGAAGAAGTGGCTGTGAACGCCGCAGCCGTGCTCGAAGGAGAACCGGCGGCGACACGCGTAGTACTCAACGATCGCACTTATCCGATACGGGTTCGATTCCCAGAGCAAAATCGTGCTTCGCTGGAACGGATGAGCAATACGCTGTTGACGAGCTCGACGGGGCGCACGGCAACGCTGGGTACGCTGGCGACGGTCACCACCGATCCCGGCCAAGCAGAAGTGCGCCGGGAAAATCTACAGCGACTGGTCGAGGTAACTGCGCGATTTGAGGGCGTGGATCTGGGCTCAGGGATGACCTACATCAAGAAAACGGTGAACGCTCTTCATTTGCCGGCTGCGGTTCGCGTCGAGTACGGCGGCTTGTACGAAGAGCAACAAAAAACTTTCCGCGATTTGTCCGCCGTGTTTGTGTTGGCGTTGATTCTGTTGTTCGTCGTGCTGCTATTCGAATTCCAATCCTTCTCCGCTCCCATCGCTATTTTGGCCTCAGCTTTGCTTTCCACCTTCGGCGGATTTCTTGGATTACTGGTGACGCGCACCACGTTTAATGTGGCTTCGTTCATGGGCATGATCATGGTAATTGGTATCGTTGCGAAGAACGGAATTTTGCTTTTGGATGCGGATCAGAATTTTCGCGCTCTTGGATTTTCCGCGGAAGAATCAATGATTCAAGCAGGCCGCCGGCGTTTGCGTCCAATCGCGATGACGGCCCTCGCAACCATCTTCGGGATGTTGCCCCTGGCACTAGCCTTTGGCTCGGGATCGGAAATGTTGAAGCCGCTGGCGATTGCCGTCATTGGCGGATTGCTTAGCTCAATTGTGCTGTCGCTGATTTTCACGCCGACCATTCATTATTATTTGGGACTTTGGCGAAAACCGGCGGCCCGGTAGGTGCAGGGGTTGGCGCGAACACTATTTGCCGGGAAAGCTGATTCCAGCTTTTCGGGATGACCTCCTCAAGAGGATCGGGAGGTTCACCGGAATGGAACGTTTGTTGTAGACTTTGTGTTGCCTGTGAGCAGAGCATTACCGATCCAAAGGTCGGCCACTCTCTGTATCTGTTCAGCAAGGGCCTGCATCCAATTTGGCACGTAGGGTACTGCGAATTTTCTTCTCGAGGTGAGCCAACATGAGGATGGTACGTATGCTAACTGCAATAGTAGGTCTCCTAGCGGTTGTGGCAATCGTCGGCCTGCTTGCCTCGCGCCTTCGCGCCGGAGACAAAGAACCGGCAGTGGGCACCGCGGCGCCGGATTTCACTTTAAACTCGCAGGACGGCAAGCCGGTGAGCCTTCACGACTTCAAAGGCAAGTGGGTGGTGCTCTACTTTTATCCCAAAGATCAAACAACGGGCTGTACGATCGAAGCCCATAATTTTCAGCGCGACCTCGCTAAGTACGACGCAAAAAACGCTGTGATCCTAGGCGTTAGCGTCCAAGACGAAAAATCTCATCAGGAATTCTGCGCGAAAGAAGGCCTGAATTTTAAATTACTGTCCGATAACAAAAAGGAAGTTTCGGAAAAGTATGATTCGATCATGAATCTGGGAGTCACAAAGCTTTCCGCGAGACACACATTTTTGATCGGTCCGGATGGAATGGTTCGCAAGGTATGGAACGATGTCGACGTGAAAGCGCACAGCGACCAGGTGCTGGCGGCGCTCGATGAGTTACAGAAGTAAGCCTCGACCCCGTTTGCACTTTCTGGCCGAAAATAATTTGAGCCCGAATGGAGATGTTCATTTTGGGGCTTTTTTATAACTCAACCGAATTACCGGCACGGCAGTGTCATGCCACTGAGTCCAGTAGGAAAATCGCATTGAGTGGATTACGGTTCGTCGTCGCCATCGGCGGCCCCTCCAGGTTCCGCAGCTAACGGTTTCTTCGGATCGATCTCGGCTAGCCTTGCCTTCTTCAGCTCTCTGTTCAGATCGAGGAGTTCTTTTTCTTTTACGACGCTCCACCTCTTGCGAAGCCTGATGGATTCGCTTTCGAGTTCCTGAAACGCGGCATTGGCTTGCGCGGTGGGCGCGGCGTCGGCACTATCGGCGACAGCCAAAATCGCGGAATAATGCTGGTTGAGTGACGAGAAATTTTCTGGCTGTTTGCCAGTCGGTGGAGTTCCGAAAAAACTGGGCTGCGTCGCACCTTCTAGCTCAGCGCAGAGTCTGTCGAGGGCTGCAACTTGCGTCGCCGTGTTTCCATGCACTTTGGGCGGTAGTTCTTTTAATTGGGCACGAACCGATTGCACCTGTTCGAGCGATTCGTAACTGTCATCCATGCCAGCGACGGCTTCCGATTCCATATCAAACTGTTTCGTCAGGTCGTCGCGGGATGCGGTAATGCGCGGATCCATCTTCAATTCGAAGGTCGCATCAAAGCGCTTTCCATCAACGGTCAACTCCACTTTATATTTTCCGGGAAGCGGGCGTGCGCCAAGTGGATTCAACGGCGTGTCGTGCAAAATCGCCGAGATCGGGAATTCGTGTTCCAGTGCTTTTGGCGGCGCCCAATGGAGATCCCACACGAAACGGTGCATGCCCGGTTGGGTGGATAAAACTTCTTTCGGCCGCACCCAATACATCGGAATCGGATGTTGGCCGGCCAGTTTGTCGATCGATTCCGGTTTGTCCGTGCTTGAATAGTGGCGAACCAGGCGCGGATTTCCGTCAGCCGTAAAAATATCAAGTGTGACGGGATCTTTCGCCGCCGCAGAAAGGTAGTAATCGATGATTGCGCCATCCGGAGGATTCTTCCCAGCTGGAACTTCCGGAGGCAGCGGCGTATCGGGGTTGCGATTCCAGCGCCAGCGAATGGCTTCCTGAGGCGTAAAAAGAAACGCAGGTCCTTGCGAAACTTCGTCATTGAGTTGTCGCAGCGGCGTGATGTCGTCAAGAATCCAGAACGAACGGCCATGTGTGCCAACGATCAAATCGTCACCGTGGATCGTAAGGTCGCGCATGGAAGTATGCGGCAAGTTTAGCTGCAGAGGTTGCCAGGACTCCCCGTCATTGAAGGAAACGTAGACAGAGTTTTCCGTACCTGCAAACAGCAGCCCTTTGCGCACGGGATCCTCCCGCACCACGTTAGAGGCGGAATTGTCAGTGATACCGTTGGTAATTTCCTGCCAGTTCGCTCCATAATCCCGCGTGCGAAAGATATGCGCGCGCAAGTCATCCAAGCGAAAACTATTGATTGCCGCGTAAGCCGTTCCGGCGTCGAAGTGCGACGCCTCTATGATGGAAACCTTGCTCCACGGTTTCAGCTGTAGAGGCGTGATGTTCTTCCACGTTTTGCCACCGTCCCGCGTGATGTGGATCAATCCGTCATCCGTGCCGGCCCAGATCGTGCCTACTTCTTTGTAGGAAGGCGCCACGGCATAAATCGTGCCTCGATGATGCCCTTTTTCCGGATCGCCGGCGGAAAACGCACCCAGATTTGCAGGCATTTCATAGGATTCGCGCGTCAGGTCCGGACTGACGATCGTCCAATTATTTCCTCGATCGGTGGTCTTGAATAAAACATTCGCGGCAAAGTACAGCGCTTTCGGATTGAGCGGAGAGAAAACCACCGGTAGCGTGCGATTGTAGCGATATTCACCGCGACGGATCGGTTCGGGCGCGATGTCCGCAACTTCGCCGAGCGCTTGATTGGTACGCGTGAGCTTGGCGCCATACAAAATGTTCGGATCTTGCGGATCGACCGCGATGTAGCCGTATTCGAAAACTCCGGGCAGGCTCCACTCGCGAAACGTGATCTCGCCATAATCGCTGCGGCTTTGCGTGGCGACGCTGCCACTTTCTTGCTGCGCGCCATACACCCAATACGGAAAACGATCGTCAGTAGTGACATGATAGAACTGCGCGGTGGGCTGGTTGTACCAGCTGCTCCAAGTCTGCCCACCGTTCACGCTGATCGCCGCTCCTTGATCGGCGCTCAACGCGATGGTCTGTCCGTCTTGCGGATTAATCCAGAGGCGCTGGTAATCGTCTCCGCCAGGCGCGCCTTTGAAACCCACGAAAGTTTTGCCGCCGTCTGTGGATTTCCACGTTGTCGTATTCGCAACATAAATTGTGTCGGAGTTATCGGGAGAAACGGCGATGCCCATGGCTCCTGGACCACGGCCGCCGATGCGATGGTCGGAGTTTACTTGTCGCCAGCTCTCGCCTGCATCGTCCGAAGCGTAAACGCCCGAGCTTTCCTTTTTAGCTTCGACGGACAGATACATCCGATTGGGTTTACTGGGAGCGATCGCAATGCCAATACGGGCGATGCCGTCGTCCGCTGTGGGTAGGCCCTTGGTGATTTGCCGCCACGTCGTGCCGCCATCAGTGGATTTGTACAAGCCGCTACCGGCCATGGTGAAGGATTCACCGCTGCGAACTTCCCACGGTGCAACACGCGCGGCCCACAACGCAGCGTAAAGAATTTGCGGGTTGCGCGGCTCCATCACAATATCGGCCGCTCCAGTGTTTTCATCCTTATATAAGACCTTCTCGAAGTTCTTGCCACCGTCGGTCGAACGAAACACGCCGCGCTCGGTGTTGGGTCCGTAAGGGTGACCTTCCACGGCAACAAAGACACGGTCTGGATTTTTTGGATCGATCACAATCGCAGTAATCTGCTGCGCGTCGCGCAATCCGAGATGCGTCCAGGTCTTCCCCGCATCAATCGACTTGTACAGGCCGTCGCCGGTTGCAAGATCAGGCCGCTGCAATCCTTCGCCGCTCCCGACGTAAATAATGTTGGGGTCAGAAGCTGCAATTGCCAGCGCACCAACGGAGCCAGAGGATTGGCCGTCAAAAATGGGGTTCCAAGTGTTACCGGAGTCGGTGGTCTTCCAAACACCGCCGTTCACCGCGGCCATGTAAAAAACATTTGGCTGCTGTGGCACGCCGCTGATTGCCACCGTTCGACCGCCGCGGAATGGCCCGATGCACCGCCAGCGCATTTCGCCAAAAAGGTTCTGGTCATACTGTGGCTGCTGTGAATGAGCAGGCGTTCGAGTGAGTGCAACCAACAGGAAAGCCAGAATCACGTTCACTTTGAACCGAAATTGCATCGAGGCCTCCGCGAAATATGTGAGCATAGCGCGCGAAGCCAAAGAGGGCAAACGAATGCGCGTTTGGGGAATAGCCAGTTCCGTGGGGGAAGCCACGAAAGATTCGCACAAGTGCCTTTGTGGATAGAACCTGCAAGATTTTTATGCGGCGAAGCGGTGACACCGTATCGAGCGATCTCCAGTCCCATAGACTATTTTTTCAGGCCAGACTGCTGGTTCAGTTCGAATCACATGCGGTAGGAGCAGGAGAATGCCGACCGCCGGGTGCCGTGCCTGCTTGCCTGAATGGTCCCGAGCTTCGAGTGAAGCATCGCCGAAGGGTCGCAGTTAAGGGTGCGGGTTTGCATTGTCACTCTGCCCCGGAGCGCACTGCATCTCCTCCAAATTGTTATAGTATTGATGGTCAATCAGTATGTCGGTCGAGTTCGCATCGATCAGCAATAAATCGGAGAGAACAATGTCCATGAATTGGAAGAGATTCTTGCCAATGCTCGGGTTGGTTCTGTGTGCTGGCCTGGTATCTGCGCAAACGCAAGAGCCGGAAACTCCGGCGGCAGATACCATCAGCAGGACGATTAAAGCGGTGGGTTACATCGTTGGCGGAGGGGCGACCAAGGTTATTTTTGTGCCTACCAGCGCGATTTCGCAAGGTGGCGGCGAAGCCAAGGTCGAAGTGAAGAAGGGTCCGACCAACATTGAATTGAAGGTGCAGAACATGCCGCAGGCCACCACGCTCGGCACGGAATTTCTCACCTATGTGTTGTGGGCCATTACCCCGGATGGCCATACCATCAACCTGGGCGAGGTTCCAATCGATAAGGATGGTCAGGGCCAATTGAATGCCACGACACAATTGCAGACCTTTGCGATGATCGTGACCGCCGAACCTTATTACGGGGTGCGGTTGCCGAGCGAGATCGTCGTCCTCGAAAATGACACCACGAAAAGTACCAAGGGCAAGATTTATCCCGACAACGACTACAAGCTGATGAAGCGTAGTCAGTACGCCAAGATGAACAATCCTTTGGGAATGACGCTCGACCTGAAGAAAACTCCTTTGGATGTCTATGAAGCACGCAATGCTGTGGAAATTGCGAGGTCCCGTCAGGCCGGCAAGTACGCGCCGGACATTTTTGCTAAGGCGACCTCCAGCCTGCAGATGATGGAAAACTACATCACCAGCGGCGCGAACAAAAAGCAGATTATTTCCACCGCTCGTCAGACGGTGCAATTTGCCGAGGACTCACGGGCACTTTCCGTTCAGGTGCAGGATCAGAATCGCATAGCGGCGGAAAAACAAGCTGCCGCGGATGCCGCGGCAGCAGAAGCAAAGGCACAAGCCGATGCGCAAGCCGCGGCTGAGGCAAAACGGCAGGCGGAATTGACAGCCGCCAAAGAAGCGCAGATGAAAGCCGAGGCGGAAGCCGCGGCAGCAAAGGCCAAGGCTCAGGCGGATGCGCAAGCGGCCACGCTTGCTGCAAAAGCACAAGCAGCGAAAGACGCAGCAGCGCAGGCGCAGGCACAAACCGCTGCGCTACGCGCGCAACTTCTGCAACAACTGAATGAAGTGTTGCAGACCACCGACACACCACGCGGCTTGGTTGTGAACATGGCGGACGTGCTCTTTGAATCCGGCAAATATGCGTTGAGCACCGACGCACAACTAAAGCTGGCCAAACTCAGTGGAATTATCCAGGCGCATCCTGGATTGAATCTGGCGATCGAAGGCTACACGGATAATACCGGGACGCCGGAATTCAACTTAAAACTTTCCCAACAGCGCGCCGACGCGGTTCGCGCTTTCCTGATTTCTCAGGGCTTGGCTCCGGACACCATCACGTCGACAGGAATGGGTCAGGCTTCCCCAGTCGCCGACAACAACACCGCCGCGGGGCGCAAGTTGAATCGCCGGGTGGAAATCATCGTTTCCGGTTCAGTGATCGGACAGAAGATCGGCAAGTAATCGAGGTCAGCCCACACCAAAAAAGAGGACCGGCCACTTTTTAGAGGCCGGTCCTTTTTCTTTTTGGGTTCTACTTTGCGTGTGCTAGCACGCCTTGCGCTTTCAGTTAAACGCTTTGTCCGACTTCGGACGAGCCGGAGTTCCGTCCGCTTTGACGTAGTGCGCGTACCAGGCAAGAAAGCGCTCGTTGCAATCCTTGATGTGGCTCGGTGTCTTAAACTCATGATATTCATTAGGATAGACGACCAGCTCGGTTTCGCGCCCCAGAGCCTTGAGCGATTGATACATCTGCTCCCCACCCAGAATCGGGACGTTCCAGTCGATATTGCCCCCAACAAATAATGTAGGGGTTGTAATGTTCTTCAAGTTATAGAAAGGAGAAACTTTATCCCACGCTTCGCGGTGTTCCCAAGGAAATCCCAACTCGGTGATGTACTCCTTCACATACTGATCATGTCCCCACATACTGGTGAATTCCCCCGCGCCCGCCCCTGAAATGGCGGCCTTGAAGCGTTTGGTTTTGCCGATAATGAAATCCGTGGAGATGCCGCCGTAGGACCAGCCGCCGACCCCCAGTTTGTCGGGATCAGCAATTCCTTGCGCGATGGCGTAATCGACAAATGCCATGTCGTCGTCGAAATCTTTGTTGCCCCAATCGGCGAAAATCGCTTTGCAGAAATCTTCACCATAGCCGGAAGAGCCGCGGGGATTCGGCAACAGTACAAGGTAGCCGTTTGAAGCGAGTAACTGCGCTATGTCTTCGTACTCGGCGTAGTACGACCAGACAGGCCCACCGTGCGGACGCACGATCGTTGGATATTTTTTACCGGCGACGTAGTCGACGGGCTTGTACAAGTAGCCGTGGACGGTCGTACCGTCCTTGGATTTGAAGGAAACGTATTCCGCCTGTGACCATCTGAGCCGCCCGGCCCAGGCGTCGTTGACGTGGGTGATGCGCGTGAGTTTGCCACCCGGAGCGGTGTAGATCTCCGCGGGACGTTCCGGTGTAGAAACGGAGGCGGCCAACGTTCCATCGTTCGAGAAGGAATAGCTGTCGAGCATGACGCGGCCACCCATGGGCAAAGTAATCTTGCTGTCCGCCAAGGTGAGTTGCGCGAGCACCTGGGTGCCATCATCATCCGCGATGAAATAGACGGATTTGCCATCGGGAGCGAAACGCGGCTCTGTTGACATGCGGTCCAGAGCGCCAGTGTAGACCTTTTCTTCGCCACCAGCGGCGGGAGAGAGTGCGATGTGTTTAGTGGCGTATTCAAAGAGGCTGGGATCGAGCTTGGTAGTGTAGACAATCCATTTCCCGTCCGGTGACCAGGCAGGTGAATGGTGCTCGCCGGGTTTCCTGGTGATTTGCGTAACGCCGGTGGCGCCTTTGTCCGTGTTGTCAGCGACGACCGTCCAGATTTCGTCGTCGTAGGTTTCGTCGGGGTCGGGCTGGGTGCGATTGCTAGAGAAAGCGATCAGTTTGCCGTCAGGCGACCAGAGCGGCTCGCTGTCGTCAAAGTCACCGTAGGTTATTTGCTTGAGCGATTTGGCAGCGATGTCGAAAACATAAAGATGGGTACGATGGTGGTCGAGATAGCCAATCGTATCCGCTTTAAACAGCAGCCGATCGATCACCCAAGGCTTTTGCGACTTGGCTTTCTTGGCCGCTTTATCATCGCTATCGTTGTTCTTGTCGGCGGCGGCCTCGAGTTCTTCTTCAGTGGGATCGCGAAGGACGAGAACCAGACGAGTGCCATCGGGAGACCAACAGAAGGTCTCGACGTTCTGAGGGGTTTCGGTCAAACGCTGCGCTTCTCCACCTAGACGATTTAAAAGATAGACCTGAGTCTTGCCTTCCTCGCGCTCGGATAGAAAAGCGATGAACTTGCCATCGTGGGACCACCGTGGGTGCGAGGAGGAAGGGCCATCGGCGGTGAGCGGAATAGCGTCACCACCGGCCGTGGGGACCATCCAAATACGCTCGGAGGTCTTGTCCTCCTTGAGATTGGTGGAATTAACGGTGTACAGGATGAACTGGCCATCGGGAGAGATCTGCGCGTCGGAAACCTCCTGCATGCCGAAGAGGTCGTCGACGGTGAACGGGTGAGGAACGTCGGGATGCTGAGCGAGAGTAATAGGACTGAGAACCGAAAAGGCAAGCAAGACAAGAATTGAACAAAGATTCATCCGTTCTGACTCCAAAAATGAATTGAGATAAGTATAGAAGGTATGGCGCGAGTTTAGCACAAGAGCAAAGCGAAACCCTGAGAGCGCCGGGAGCCTGACAGGCAGCCGTGAAAGCGCTCCAGGACCGTCAGAGAGTGTACGAGTGGACCGTAAAATATTTTGCGAAAAGCTCATTTTTTTATTGCGTGTGCGCGCAGAACTTGTATTCTTCAGTTAGTGAGCTTGCTCCGCGCAACTTGAGAGCGAGAGTCACTTTAGGAGGACGAGAGAAAAAAATTGAGCACTTTATCCTTCCCCGCACAAATTCCCTCCCAGATAATTCCCGCAACAAAAAAGAAAAGCGCGAAGTTGACGCTCTGGCCGCTTGTTGCTGCTACGTTCTTCATGGTGTCCGGGGGGACCTACGGTACGGAATCGATTATTTCCGGCGCAGGATATGGTCGAGGAATTCTAGTTTTATTGTTTTTGCCGGTGATTTGGTGCTTGCCGACCGCGTTCATGATCGGCGAACTCTCTAGCGCGTTGCCTGCAGAAGGCGGATATTACGCGTGGGTGCGCCGCGGCCTTGGCAACTTCTGGGGGTTTCAAGAAGCTTGGTTATCGTTGGCCGCGAGCATTTTTGATATGGCGATTTACCCGACACTGTTTGGAATTTATTTGAAGCAGATGGCGCCGTGGTTCGGCATGGGGAATCATGCATTGTATGCCGGACTGTTTGTGGTGGTGACCTGCGCGATATTGAATCTGGCGGGTATTCGCGTCGTGGGGTTCACTTCCTTGTGGCTGTTCTTCCTACTGTCACTGCCGTTCGCGCTGGTAGTGGTGCTTTCCCCGTTGCGGGTGGGCGCGTTGTCTCCGGAGCCTCATACTGCTTCCACGGGAGTTGGAGTTGGTGTTCTTGGAGCGGTGATGGTGGCAATGTGGAATTACATGGGCTGGGACAACGCGTCTACGATTGCGCAAGAAGTGGAGAGGCCGCGGAAGACCTATCCGAAGGCAATGATCGCCGCAGTCGTTCTGGTTTCACTGACGTACATACTTCCGTTCGTGGCAGTGTACTTCACGGGAGCACCCGCGTCGGCGTTCGCCGAAGATGGTTCGTGGGCAGTGGTCGCGGGGCAACTGGGCGGCTCGATATTGGGCTTCCCGTGGTTGCGGTTCATGATCACGATTGGCGGAATGATGAGCGCGTTCGGGATGTTTAACGCGCTAGTGTTGAGTTACTCACGTTTACCCTTGGCGATGTCGCGTGACGGGATGCTGCCGAAAATATTTGGGATCGTGACCAAGAACAACGAAACGCCGTGGGTTGCGATTCTGGTTTGCGCCAGTTGCTGGGCGCTATGCCTGGGGATTGGATTCAAGCGGCTGGTTACGCTGGATATCATGCTATACGGCGCCAGCTTAATGCTGGAGTTCGTTACCCTGGTGGTGCTGCGCATCCGCGAGCCCAAGTTGCAACGCAGTTTCAAGGTGCCTGGCGGTATGGCAGGGGCGGTCACTTGCGGATTGTTCCCGCTGGCCCTTCTGGTGCTTTCGATGGTGGAGAGCGAGCAGGAAACCATCCTGGGAGTGAACGCGCTGGTATTCGGCGTAGGCATTATCCTGGCGGGATTTCTACTGTACCTGGGAATGCGGAGGGTTCGCAGCAAGTACATGACAGCCGATGCAATGGAAACTGCGAATCTGGCTTCGTAATCCGACAGGCGCTCGACCCTAAACCAAGATCTGATTTTGCAATCAGTTGAATGTCGACGATAACATTCGGTCGAACGTGTTTCTCCTGTATTTTCTCATGACACCCCGGAAACGGTCTAATCTGCCTCACCATCCCCGTTGGATCGACTATTGTGGCAGCTGCCGCGATGCCAAAGCAGGACGCGGCAGCCCCCCGGCTGCACAGCAGAATGCCGCACCAACAGTCACAGAGCGAACGGTTGAAGGCTGGCGTCGATGAGTTGAATTGACGAGGACCAGAAGGCAAAGTTGGGGCCGAATTTTGAAGATGCGAAAGCCAAAAGCGATGAAGTGCGAAGTGCCCCCCTGACAGCGGAACAGAGAAAAACCAAGAGGATGGAAATTGCCATGGACCTGCACTCAAAAGTGCATGTGGTGCTCACTCCGGAACAACGAGCCCAATTGAAGATGGGACCGGAGCGCCCGAAGCCCAGTATGTGAAGCAGGCTAATCGAGCAGCCTTTGCAACGCGAACATGGACGGGTCAGTTTAAGCGGCAGACGGGCGTAACCCTTTTGCGGCCTGTGAGCGATTGTGTGAAGGCGGATACCGCGCAGAGTCCATAGATTTGGTATCCTGCTCAACGTGACCATGTCCCGGACGTTGCTAAAATTTTCACAGCTTTGCGCCATCTTTCTGAATGTTGGGGTAGTTGACGGGCAAGCGCCGAGTGCAAATCCACCCGCTGCCCCCCCGGGTCCGACGGACCAACAGAAAGTGGTCGCCGCGCAGTCGCCAACAAATCCACCTGCCCTGTCCTCGGTCGCCAGCCTGACCGGGGCCCAGGTCGACTCGGCCCCTGTCGTTCCGCATGCAGGATTAAATGTTGTGGTGATCGACCCGGCTCATGGCGGAACGGACACGGGAGGACGGGGAACGGAAGGCATCCGCGAGAGCGATGTGGTGTTGGAGTTGGCAGCGCAACTGAGAAAGACACTGGAGGCGCAGGGATTTCAGGTTGTTCAAACGCGGGAAACGAACGATAATCCCTCGTTTGACGATCGCTCGGCGCGAGCAAATGCACAACGCGGCGCGGTGTTTGTGACGCTGCACGTTTCTTCTACCGGGCTGACCGGGACCGCTCGAGTGTATGTACCACCCGACTATTCAGCGGTTACAGATACCAGCGGACTGATTCCCTGGGAGCACGCGCAGGCTCCGTACCTATCGTTGAGCCGTAAATTGGGAGACCTGGTACAGAGCGAAATAGCAAAACGATTTAAAGGATCGCCAACGAGCGCACAGATTGCTCCAGTGCGGCAATTGCGCACGACGGCGGCGCCTGCCATTGCCGTCGAGATCTCCAGTGTGTCGGTGGAGAATCGAGCAGCGCTCGATCGAATGATACCAGGAGTGGCGGAGGCGATTACTCGGGGGATTGTGGCGTTCCGGCCCTCGTACGTGGTGTCGACCATATCTGCCGCGCCGATTGGAGTCACGCCACAATGATTGCCCGTTGGATGTATTGGGTTGCGGGAGCGCTGCTGATTGCGGTGATCGGAGCGGCGATTTATTTTCCTGCGTTGCGGAGCCAGGTGGAGAAGGCGCGGCAGTTGACAGAAAAAACGGCGGA
Organism: Candidatus Acidiferrum sp.; assembly: GCA_035314425.1. GTDB lineage: Bacteria > Acidobacteriota > Terriglobia > Acidiferrales > UBA7541 > Acidiferrum. The sequence goes on from DATFZN010000126.1 coordinate 29,678, forward strand.
ACAGGCGCGCCGGGAACTGTTGCCAGTTGCGTCTCCTACCAGTGGAGAGCCGAAGGGAAAAGCGAAAATGTACTGGGGATCGCCGACCGAGGACGGGACGTTAAAACCAGTGATCGTGGAACTGCCTTTATCGAGTGATCCGGTTTCGCGGTCGAAACAATTATTGAATACGCTGCTGGCCGGGCCCGTGGACCCTGAAGCGCGCACGCTACCCTCGGACGCGGCGCTGCTTGCTTTTTATTTGTTGCCCGATGGAACGGCGGTGGCGGATTTTTCTGAGGCGCTGGGAACCTCGATCCCTTCCGGCATTCAGAGCGAGGAGCTTGCAGTTGATTCCATCGCGCGCACCTTGGAAGCGAATGTGCCGGAAGTGCGGCAACTGAAAATTTTGATTCACGGGCTGGAAGTGGATACGCTTGCAGGACACCTGGACTTAACGCAAACCTTTCAGGTGAAGGCGAGTGGCCTAGCAGAAACGCCAAAGTCAACTTCGCCGACAGATGTGATTAGGAAACCCCTAGAGAAGGCTGTGGGAAAAGTGAAAGAGGCAATTAAGCGATAGAGTGAAAAATCGGGAGGAATAATGAGAAGCGACGGCCGAAGCGCGGATCAGATTCGATCCGTGAAGATTACTCCCGACTTTATATCGCAAGCGGAAGGCAGCGTGTTGATTGAACTGGGGAAGACGCGAGTGATCTGTACTGCAACCGTAAATGATGGCGTGCCGACATTTTTAAAGGGTTCGGGCAAGGGGTGGGTAACCAGCGAGTACGGAATGCTGCCGCGCGCGACAGAAGAACGCACAACGCGGGAGGCAACGCGCGGGAAACAAACAGGAAGGACGCTGGAGATTCAACGATTGATTGGCAGGTCGCTGCGGGCGATTACGGACCAGGAACTGCTCGGCGACAGGACCGTGTGGCTCGATTGTGATGTGATTGAGGCGGATGGCGGAACACGGACGGCATCGATAACCGGCGCGTTTGTGGCGATGGCGCTGGCGATAGAACGGTTGATGGCGATGGGGATGATGAAGAAATCACCCTTGATCGACACCGTGGCAGCAACAAGTGTGGGCATCGTGGATAATGAGGCGCTGCTCGATCTATGCTACGAAGAAGATGCCCACGCGGATGTGGATATGAATGTAGTGATGACCGGTAGCGGCGAATACGTCGAGATTCAGGCGAGTGCGGAAGGCCGGCCATTTGCCGGAGGCGAGATGCAGGAGTTGTTGCGACTGGCCGAAGTCGGCATCGGCGTGTTAGGAGAAGAGCAGCGCGGCGTACTTCCGGCGAAGTTTTTGGCACGGGGCCGTTAAGACCTGATGGAACCGTTGCAGCTTTCCAAGCGCAATACAAAATTGTTTTTGGCTTCCGGGAATGGGGGCAAGCTAGAGGAATTTCGCGTGCTTGCGGTGGGGCACACAATCGAATTGGAATTACTTCCAGGGTTTGCTGGTTTGGCCGAGTTCCCGGAGAATGCTCCGACGTTTGGGGAAAATGCCGCCGGGAAGGCGCTTTACTATTCGCGCTATTCGGATCAGATGGTTCTTGCGGATGATTCAGGGCTGGTCGTGCCTGCGCTGGGTGGTGCTCCGGGAGTACTGTCGGCTCGATATGCAGGACTGGGAGCCAGCAATGAGCAGAAAATTGCAAAGCTGCTCAGTGAATTGCGCGGGAAGAAAGATGCTGAACGCGCGGCGTATTTTGTGTGTGTGATTGCAGTGGCATTGCGAGGAAGGGCCCGAGCAGTAGTCTCGGGGTGGGTCGAGGGACTTATTCTCGAAGAGGCGCGGGGGAGCGGAGGGTTCGGGTATGATCCCGTGTTTTGTTTTCCGGAGTCAAGGAGATCGTTTGCGGAGCTGGGGGCGGCAGAAAAGAATTTGCACAGCCATCGAGGGAAGGCGTTTCGCAGATTGATGGAAGTGTTGGAGTGACTCGGCGCGGCAAAGGAAAGACTAACACAGAGGATCACAGAGAGACAGAGGTCAGGGGAGTTCGGTGATATGGCTAGAAAGAAGAAGGCGGCTAAGAGGAAAATTAAGGGTGAGGCTGGGAGGAAGCTGGGGAGAAAGAATAGATCGGCATCTGCGGCAAATTTGAAGGCTGGCAGACCGATGGGGAGTGACCCGAAGCGCGTTGCAGCGATATTGGCGAAGCTAGATGAGGCTTACCCCGACGCGACCTGCGAGTTGAAGCACGAGAACCCGTTTCAATTGCTAATTTCGACAATTCTTTCGGCGCAATGCACGGACGTACGGGTGAATCAGGTTACGCAGGAACTCTACAAGAAGTACAAGACCCCAGAGGATTTTGCCTATGCAAATCCCGCGGAGTTGGAAAGGGATATTCGACCAACTGGATTTTTCCGCAATAAGACGAAATCGATTATTGGAGCGAGCAAAGAGCTGATTGAGAGATTTGGCGGACAAATTCCAAAGACAATAGAGGAAATTCTAACGCTGCCCGGAGTGGCGCGGAAAACGGGGAATGTGGTGCTCGGCACGGCGTACGGAATTCCGAGCGGGGTAGTGGTGGATACACATGTGCAACGTCTTTCGCAGCGGTTGGATCTAACGCGGAACGAGGATCCGAAGAAAATCGAACAGGACTTAATGGCGATTCTTCCGCAGGATAAATGGATAAAGTTTTCACACCAGTTGATTTGGCATGGACGGCGAATTTGTGTGGCGCGCAAACCGAAGTGCATGGAGTGCAATCTGGAAACGATATGTTATTCGCGGGATAAGAGACTTTAGGCAAACAACATTTGCCAGTCGCAAGGCGTTTGCAGCTTTGACAATTCGTGTGGCGCGTGCGATAAGTCTTAACAATGACGGCTTCAAAGAAGCCAGGTTTTGCCCTCTCCAAACAGACCTACATCGCCGGTCTCGCGCTTTTTGCAATACTTTTGCACCTGATCTTTCGCTATGCCCTGCACTTCGCAGCTTTTACCTACAATTTGCCACTGATCGCTACTCTGCTTGCCGCGGCTCCGTTGCTCTGGGTCTTACTACACAAAATCCTGAAACGAGAGTTCGGAGCAGATTTGCTGGCTGGAGTCTCTATTATCACGGCGGCCATTCTTGGACAGTATCTGGTGGCTGCGATCGTGGTGCTGATGCTCTCCGGCGGAGAAGCACTGGAGGAATTTGCCACGGCGCGCGCTTCGTCCGTCCTCGATGCACTAGCGCGCCGAGTACCCAGTCTGGCGCATCGGCGTGAAGCAGTTGGACTGAAGGATGTGAAGCTGGCGGAGATTCGCGTCGGGGACGAGTTGACTGTTTTACCACACGAAATTTGCCCTGTGGATGGAACGGTTCTGGAAGGCCACGGCGTGATGGACGAAGCGTACCTGACCGGTGAGCCGTACCAAATTTCGAAGACACCTGGATCGACAGTGATTTCCGGTGCGATCAACGGCGAGGCTGCGATTGTGATTCGCGCAGACAAACTTGCCGACGATTCCCGTTACGCGCGAATTATGAAAGTGATGCACGACACGGAGCAGCAGCGGCCGCGGCTACGGCGGTTGGGAGATCGACTGGGTGCCTGGTACACGCCGCTGGCGGTTGGAGTGGCGACGATCGCGGCTGCGGCCAGTCACGATGCGGAACGGTTTTTGGCGGTAGTGGTGATCGCAACGCCTTGCCCCCTGCTACTTGCCATCCCGACCGCGATTATTGGGGCGATTTCCCTCGCGGCGCGTCGTGCGATCATTATCAAAAACCCTTCGGTGCTGGAACAGATTTCGAAGTGCCGCACTTTGATTTTCGATAAAACGGGGACGCTGACGTATGGCAGGCCCACATTGACGGAGGTTATTTGCGCAGAGGGGTTTCAACGCGCGCAAGTCTTGCAATTGGCTGCAAGCGCGGAACGTTATTCAAAGCACCCACTGGCGGGCGCTATCGTTACCGCCGCAAAAAAGGAAAACCTCGCGATCCAGGATGTGGAACGCATTAGCGAAAAACCAGGCGCGGGATTGCTGGCGACTGTGGACGCCCGTTCGGTGAGAATTACGGGACGAAATAAGTTGATCTACGAGAATCTGACTTTACCGGAGTTGAAAAGTGGCCTGGAGTGCCTAGTTTTCGTTGATGGCAAATATGCGGCGGCAATCCGGTTTCATGATGCGCCGAGAAAAGATACGGCGTCGTTTGTACAGCATTTGCATCCAAAACATGGCGTGGCAAAAGTAATGCTGGTTTCGGGCGATCGCGAATCGGAAGTGAAGTATTTAGCGGAAAGCGTTGGAATCACAGAAGTCCGTGCGGGGAAGAGCCCAGAAGAGAAAGTTGCGATCGTGGAAGAAGAGACTGCTCGGGCGAAAACACTTTTTGTTGGGGACGGGATTAATGATGCGCCGGCGCTAATGGCAGCGACAGTGGGCGTGGCATTCGGGACGCAAAACGACATTACGTCCGAGGCGGCAGATGCGGTGGTGCTGGAACCAGCACTGGGAAAAATCGATGAACTAATGCACATCGCGAAACGGTTACGACGAATCGCACTGCAAAGTGCGTTGGGAGGAATGGCCGCGAGTATGCTGGGGATGATTGCGGCTTCTTTTGGGTTGCTGCCACCCATTTGGGGAGCAGTGGGCCAGGAAGTAATCGATTTGCTGGCGGTGTTAAACGCGGTGCGAGTGGCACTGCCGACAGAGGAGTTGCGGGATTTCTAAGCCGATGGCGGCGATTTGAGCTTGAGACGGGTTTGCGTTTAGGTCCTTCGTTTCGCTCAGGATGACATCCTTTTAGATTTTGCGAACTAAATTCAGGACGACCAGGTTCAAACAAAGAAAGGCCTGCCCATGTCGCCTTTTTTGCATCGCGCTAATATTCAATCTTACGGCCTTGTCGGTGCAGGATTGGAAGGAGGAGCGGATTGTTGTGGGGGAGGCTGCGTGCTCTTCAAGATTTCGCTGAAATCGGGATGGACCGGGCCGGCAGTCGCGCCGCCTGCGCTCGGATGCCCTGGAGGCAAAGCGCTCTGGGGCCTTTCGCCAGGCGCCGGATGTTGCAAAGTTCCACCGGCAGGGGCCCCCTTGAGTACAACCCAGTCATCGCCGCGCTTTTCCAGGTTGTAGGAAAGATTCATGGTGCCACCGGAGTTGTCCCCGCTTTTGGCCCGAATTTCGACTTGGGCGTTGGCCTGATTGCCGGTGATGGAAAATTGAGTGACCGTAACCTCCATGTTGGGAACGTTCAGGCCTTGAACGGCGACCAGATGCTTGATCACACCAGCCTTGATAGCCTCTCTATCATCCGGCTTGGATTTGCACGCGACGGTGAAGACCAGCACCACCCCGAGCAAACTGGTGAGAATTCCTCGAATCATTCAAATTTCCTTTCCCTGCGTGGTGCTGGATAGAAATAAGCCGGTTTCTTCTATGGTAGCGAATCGTTGCCGGATTGCAATGCGCGGGAAGACGGCTTGTTACTCGGCCTCTGCTGACTATGAAGTTTATACCGTCGTTCCGAAGAGCGCCCCAATGCCCGCGGTTACGCCCATAGCGAGCGCGCCCCAAAAAGTGACGCGCAGTGCGCCGACAAAAACCTTTGCACCGCCAACTCGTGCTGCCAAGCCTCCCAGCAGCGCGAGAAATAGAAGCGATGTGACAGCGACAAACGGAATCAAGGAGCTATGTGGCGCAAGAGTCGCGACGCCAAGTGGCATCGCGGCGCCAGCGGCAAAACTCCCCGCTGAGGAGAGTGCGGCTTGAATGGGCCGGGCGCGCATACCTTCCGTAATGCCAAGCTCATCCCGCGCGTGCGCGCCCAAAGCATCGTGAGCCATCAACTGCTGAGCTACTTGCATTGCGAGAGCGGGATCAAGTCCGCGAGAAACATAAATCGCGGCGAGTTCCTTATGCTCGCCCACAGAGTCTACCTTCAGTTCCTGGCGCTCCAGATTGAGGTCAGCTTGTTCCGTGTCGGCTTGCGAGTGAACTGAAACGTATTCGCCCGCAGCCATGGACATAGCCCCCGCGACCAATCCGGCGATTCCCGCCACGAGAATGCTATTGTGAGTCGCGTGAGCAGCAGCAACGCCCAGCAAAAGGCTGGCGGTCGAGAGGATCCCATCGTTGGCGCCAAGTACTGCCGCGCGAAGCCAGCCGATTCGATCACTTTTGTGGCGTTCCAGTGTTGCTTTCATGAGTTGACCTTTCAGTTGAAGAGTAGCAAGGTTCAGTCTGAATACTCTTGCAAAAGCGCAGTCACTGCAAGGTTTTCTGTCAGATAGGGCCGCGCATCAAAGGCCGATCCAGTTGATGCGGATAAAGCAGAGGGACGTGAGGCCGACGACGAGCCAAAGAAGAATGCCCAGGGCGAGCGGGTGGCAGCCGACACGCCGGAGGAGGGGACCAGAGATTCCGCTGCCGATTAGAAATAGAGTTGCAGTGAGGCCGAGGTGCCCGAACTGGAAAAGCCATTTGGATACAACGGAAAATAATGGGAAGTATGTGTTCACGACGGCGGCGAGGCAGAACAGAAGGATAAACCACGGAAAATGAATCTTGGCTTTGCTGCGCTTAACGGCCGCTGTACCCAGAGCCACGGGAACAATCCAAAGTGCACGAGCGAGCTTGACGGTGGTGCCGATAATCAATGCTTGAGAACCGTAGCGCGAAGCGGCGCCGACGACAGAACTGGTGTCGTGAATTGCCAGAGCAGCCCACAACCCGAATTGAGTTTGTGAGAGATTCAGCACGTGGCCTAGCGGCGGAAAGGCTAGCGAAGCGACGGAATTCAGAACAAAAACGGTTCCCAGAGAAAGGGCCATCTCTTCTTCATCGGCGTGAAGGATGGGAGCGATTGCCGCAATGGCGCTTCCGCCGCAGATGGCCGTGCCCGCAGCAATCAGATAAGAAGAATTTCCGCGGTCGTTCAATAGTTTCCCCAGTGCGAGACCCACAACAAGGGCGAAGCTGATTCCAAGTGCAGTGTAAAGAAAACCGCTACGCCCAGCTTTCAATACTTCGTGAAGATTCATTCCGAAACCGAGGGCCACGACAGAGGCCTGGAGCAACCACCGTGAAACGTGGCTGCTCTCCATGGGAAGTGGATTGCTGAGAAATAATCCAAATAGGATTCCAAACGTGAGTGCAAGTGGCGGAGAAATAAATCCACTGAAACATGCTAAGAAGCAAAGAATGAATACTATTCCCCGAAGGGTGATTGCGGAAGTCATAGTTCGACTGGTCACGCTCACTGCCGAACATGACTTTAGCAAATTATGGATGATGCATCTGTTCATATAGATACACCATCGGTGACCAATTTGCGTGAAGCGACTTTTGTACCTATGAGTCTACTTCAATGCCGCATTTTAAGCATTTATGGCGTCTGACTTGCAGATCGAATAGCGCGAGGCTCAATCGCGATAGGCCGAACTGGAAGGAGTACGACGTAGATCGTGTTAAATCATAGATCCGCCTTCGGGGGATTCAACCGGTGGCGGAGACATACCGATTTTATTCGCATCCCATCCGGCGACGCGACGCGGTTCGAGCATGAACTCATGGCCGCCCAGTAACGAAGGGAAATAGGAAATCCAAACGTGAGCGCCTAGAGGTTGTGCCACGGAGCAATTACTTGGCCTTGTAGATAGTTTTTCCGTCCTTTACGGTTTCGACGACTTTGATGTCCTTGATGGCCATGGGATCAACCTTCAGAGGATTCTGGTCGAGAATCACAAGGTCGGCAATCTTTCCATTTTCTAACGAGCCCTTAAATTTTTCTTCCCTGTATTGGTAGGCGGCGTTGATCGTAATGGCTTTCAGAGCTTCCAGCGAGGTGACGCGCTGATCCGGTCCTATGACTACGCCATTACGTGAAATGCGGTTAACCGCTGTCCACATGACGAACATTTGATCGAGAGGGGCAACGACGAAGTCCGTGTGATTCGTGGGGTGAAGACCTTTATCGATAGCCGCGCGCATTGGGCTTTCGAAGAAAGCTTGCGCCTGGCCGCGGTTCAGGACGTGGGCATCACCAAAGTAGAAGGTATGTTCGGTGAAGAAAGATGGCGTCATCTTGTATTTGACATATTTGTCTAACTGATCCGCGCGAACAAATTGGGAGTGAATAACGGTGACGTGGCGGTCTTTATTGAGGTCATCGGAGGCAGCGTACTCATGCGCCCGGAGTAGCATATCAATGGCAGCATCGCCGTTGGCGTGAGCGTTCAGGGGGAGACCGAGGTTGTAAACCTTTTTAAAAAAGGCTTTCACTTCGGCTTCAGGGAAGCTGGGTTCGCCGCGCCAGTTCTTCTGGCCAGCCGGGCCACCGGTGAGATAAGGCGCGGTGAAAAAAGCGGTCTTGCCCTGAGGCGAACCGTCGAGGGTGATCTTGGCGCCGCCGAGCTTCACCCGGTTTACGTACATGCCCCACTCGCTGGGGGGATTCTTTTCGATGATGGCATCGAAGTCGGTGATAAAGGGGTAGGCAACAATGTCGATGAGGGTGGCGCCGCCAGCACCGGCACGTTGCATAAGGGCGAGATCGCCGGCGTGTGTGGCACCTTCTTGCGCGGTGGTAATGCCGTTTGCGGCGTAGAGCAGTTGTCCAGCGCGACTCCATTCAATTTCCTGTTGCACGTTGGGTTTTGGCATGGCTGCAAAGACTGGAAGGAACGCAGTTTCCATAACCAAGCCTGCTGGCTCGTTAGAACCCTTCTTGCGAAGGATGACGCCACCTGGTGGAGTCTTAGTCGCCGCGGAGTATCCGTACTTCTTCATGGCCGCAGAGTTGAGTACGGCACCATGCATGGAGACGTGGCCGACGATCACTGGATTATCTGGAAAGTCTTTGTCGAGATCGTCGCGGGTCAGTTCTGCGCCCTTGGGCATCGCGTTTTCGTCGTAGCCGTATGCCTGGATGACCTCGCCCTTCTGAATATTGTTGGCATTGCGAAATGCCTTCAGCACCGCGACGATGGTGGCGGGATCTTTACCTGGGCCGGCGGGAGGCGCAAAAACGTTGGCCTGATGGGCAACAGTGATTGAGCTGATGTAATGGCTGTGCGGATCGAGGAAACCGGGGAGCAGGGTTTTGCCAGCAAGATCGACCATATGGGTGGTCGCGCCTTTGTGGAACTTTTCGAGTTCGGCGAGGGTGCCGACCATGAGAATCTTGCCATCTTTCACAGCAAGAGCTCCAACGTTAGGTTGTGCATCATTGACGGTGACGATGTCGCCACCGTAGTAGATCGTGTCGGCCGTGTTAGCTGGATCAGGGCCGCCAAAGCCGCAACCGACCATGATCAGCAACAAGACAGCGCAGATACCCGAGACCACCGTTTTCATCGGAGCGAGCCCTCTCTCAGATTCAGATTTCAGACAAACTACGGATAACCGCGTGACCTGGGCGCAGGATGGATTTCCTAGAGGGGCGGCCTTCAAGATAGCCCGTTAGGCTAGCATACAGTTCCAGCATGTTCTACCGATATCCCGACATCCCTTTGAAATAGACCCAAATCCGTTGAGCGCGTGTATTTGCTGACCTACAGCACTTGGTCTAGCAGCTGGGAGACAGCGCGCTGAGCTTCCAGAATGGAGAAACGATGATCCATAGCTCCAGCGAGGTCGGTGTTGGCAAACGCAATCCGACCGAAAGGCGCGCTGCGAAGCACTTCTCGTGGCGCCTGGGCACCGTTGGTACCGAAAAAGAATCCAGGCTGTGGACTGAGATAGGCATGGCCCCAACGATTCAGAATAATACCTGCTATGTCGCGGCGAGCGTCGAAGCCAGCATGTCCAAACATTTGAGTGAATTGTTCGCGAATCTGACTTTCGTACTCGGCAAATGAAGTGGAAAGCAATTCGCCTCGACCGTGGTGGCCTTGATCCTCGGTCGAGAGCCCCGGATAAGAATAGAGAACTTTTACGCTAAGCACGGTGGGCGAATCCGGGCCGATTGTCTGGTTGTCGAGACCAACGAGCGCTTGCTTGCGAACGTCAAAATAATTTCCAAAACCCTCAAACCACCGGCAACCACTGATTCCCATTTTGTAGAGGAAGCGCCAATTGCGAAGAGCGACATTGGCCATAAGGCAGGGTGAGCGAAAGAACTGTGCATAAGCACGTCGTTGCAATTCTGGGAGGTCTTTGATGATGTGCTTTGAGGTCCAACTGCCGCCCGCCATGATTACAGATCGGGCCGAAACGCGTTCGATGCGGCCGTTACAAAGATAGGCAACCTCCACTGCAGGGGAATCTTGGATGGAGACCCCGGGCTCTGCGTTCGAGCGGCCCGTGGCAGACTGATGTTGTACATGAACTGCGGTGGCATTCAGCCTGATGCGAAATTGCGAATTTGGCGAGTCTAGTGCCGCAAAGTCGACGTGATGGCGAGAAACCGATTCTGGGGTGAGGGGACCATCAATGGAGGCAGGGATAAGGGTCTTGGCCATCAGGCGGCTGATTATGGTGTTACCACCGGGAAACATCTGATCAGTACGACCAGACTCGTCGGAAACCGGGTAAAGCGTCTCATAAGCATAATCCGAGTAGGCGGAGAGTGCGTCGGGTCCGAGCCCGGATCCGCCACCCTCGACGGGCGAGAGAAAAGTGCGAATGGTCTCACGACTTAGGGCAAACTGGTTCATTAGATGCTGTTCAAGAGTGATGGAATCCAAATAGCGAGATGCGGCGTCTCCTTCGACTTTAGGATGAACGAATCGTGCGCCGTGTACATTTTCGCCCGAGAGAAACCGCAACCATTCACGGCGGGTCGCCTCAGAGATGGGAGCTTTGTCGAGTCGTGTTCGTATAGGGTCTATCTGCCAAAGACCCTGCGGAGAGCCGAATTTCGCGCCGAAATAGAAACCGTATTGGCCACGCTCGAGCCCAGCGGACTCATACGGAGTGCGTGAAAGTGTGAGCTCAGGTTCGGGCCCAGTCCAAGTTTGATAACTGAGTTCCGGCGCAGTCATGCCGATGGAATCATAAAAGCGGGAGAGAAAGCTCCAAGGATGCTGTAGCTGGTAAATTGCGGAACCTTGATGAGCGATGAGGCGATGGCCATCCACTAAAAATTCGTTTTCTTTGGCTTCCCCGCCGAAAATGGGATGGTTTTCAAGGACCAAGCAGGTAGCCTGTTTGGAAGCATAACGCTGGAAAAAAAGCGCGGCAGCAAGGCCGCTTATGCCTCCTCCTACGATCACACAGTCATAGACTTCGCGCGTCTCAATCAGGTCCGCGGGGAGCGTATTGTACTTTCCATCGCGGATGCTGTGCCCAGTGGTGAGAACAGACAACGTATTGCCATTTGAGCTACTGTAATCGCCCAATCCACCGTACCCAGTTAGTTGATCATCGATTGACCCGGAAAGAAGTTGAACTGGAGAAAGTCCTTCAAGGAGTGCACCACCAGAGGCAAGTAATGAGGAGTTGAGAAAATCGCGACGAGTGATCCGGGATTGAAGTCCGAGAGAATCGCTTAAAGTCGACAATTTCTTAGCTGGCATGAACTGTAGTATATATCTCCTGGCTAGCTAAAGGCTGTTGCAAAACCCCAGGCTTAACTCCTTGATTGCCGTGAGTAGCCGGAAGGAAAAGTGTCAGATCTTGAGCCAGGGAGCCGCTTCGTTGTGCAAAGTCCTAAGAAAAGTAAGAAAATCCTGAAAATATCGCGACTTTTCTCTTGATAATTGTCTCTTACTCGATATTATCGAGTATATGATCGCCCCCGCCCAGCACCAATCCTGGTTGTTCTATATGCCCTTGGCCAAGCAAGCGGCCTTGCTCAAGGACGATTTGCTCGACCCCGTCGACCAGCTTCTGGAAGACCCGCAACTGATCGAGCTGGTCCGCAACTGTCTGGCCGCCCGATCCCCAGCTTCGACGCGCACCGGCCGCACCGGCCTGGCCGCGGATCGCTTGCTGCGCTGTTGCGTGCTCAAGCATCTGAAGGGCTGGAGCTTCCGCGCGCTGGAACGCGAGCTGCGCAGCAATCTGATCTATCGGCAGTTCACGCACTTCGACGCGGAGGCCACGCCCGACTTCACCACCTTCAGCCGGACCTTTGCTTTGCTCGGTCCTTCGGTCACGGAGAAAATTCATCAGCGCGTCGTGGGCTTGGCTCGCCAGGAGGGCGCAGCCGAAGGTCACAAATTGCGCACAGACACGACTGCCGTGGAAACGAACGTGCACTTTCCAACCGACAGCGCGCTTTTGGGCGACGGCATTCGCGTGCTCAGCCGCAGCCTGAAACGCATCGCCGCGGAGTGCAAGAGCGGCGCCCTGGTAGTCGTGAATCATGGACGGGCCGTGAAGCATCGTCTGCTTGAGATCAGCCGCGCGGCAAAGTTCCAGACAGAAGCCAGTCGGCAGCGCATGCGTGATAGTTATCACAAGCTCCTGTCGTTGACTGGGAAGCTGGTGCGGCAGGCCGGTGAAATGGTCGAGCGATGGGAGAAAAAAAAGCTGCCGGTCATCGGAAGTCTGTTGAAGGTAGAAGTGCAGGCCAGCCAACTGCGTCATTTTCTGCCGTTAGTGGACAAGGTGATGGCGCAGACGAAAGAGCGCGTGTGGGAAGGAAATCGGCACGTGGCGGGGAAAGTGCTGAGCCTGTTTGAGCCGCATACGCAAGTGATCCGCAAGGGAAAAGCCCATAAGCCGAACGAGTTTGGTAGGCTGGTGCGCATCGATGAAGTGGAGAATGGCATCGTGAGCGGTTACGAAGTTCTGGAAGGGAACGCGGCAGATACGAACTCTTGGTTGCCAGCCATCCAACACCACCAAGCTTCGTTTGGGAAAGTTCCGGAGATGGCCACCGCGGACCGCGGATTTTTCACCGCCAAGAACGAGCGGGAGGCAGAGGCTTTGGGAGTCGAGAAAGTGGCTCTGCCGGCGACGGGCCATTTGTCGAAGAGCCGCGCAGAGCGGCAAAAAGAACGTTGGTTTAGGCGAGCGCTGCATTGGCGAGCCGGTTGCGAGGCGACCATCAGCCATTTGAAAAATCCGTTCTCGATGAGGCGAGCCAGCTATAAAGGAGAACGCGGATTCAAGCGTTATGTGGGCTGGTGCGTTATCACCAAGAATCTGTTTTCGATTGCTCGTTGGCAGGAGCGAAGGAAAAAAGAGCCAGGAGTAGAGAATGTCCAGCGCGGCTGAGTTCTCGACCCGGCGGCGCAAGCTGTTGAGCGAGATCGAGCGTCTGGCCGAAGTGGTCATTTTCGGCACGCTATCAGAAACCTACCGCACCTGCGGACGGCCGGGCTGTCATTGCCACAAGGGCGGACCCAAACATGGTCCGCACCTGAACATCAGCTACCGTGGGGAGAAGGGCAAGACGACCGGCTACTACGTTCCGAAAGGAGCGGAGGAAGCTACGCGGGAAGGAGTAGCCGCTTGGCAAAAACTACAGGAGTGTTTGCGCGAGCTGGCAGAGTTAAATAAGAATCGGAATCTGCAGCGCGCCCGCGAGGCCGAATCATGATGAAGCGCTGGTTGCCTTGGCTCTTCCTTGCAGTCGGAGTCGTTATGCTGCTACGGGTCCCGCACCGTCCCCTTAGCGCACATGTCCATCGACAGGCAGCTGAGGATCGATCGGTGCTCAGCCAAAGCGAATTCGTTCCCACCTGCTGCGGAGCTTTGCGGGCCGTGAGTTCTGCCTTCCATCGGAATCGCGCTGGCCCACTGGAATTTTCCGCGACTCGGTCGGCATTCTGGATTACAGATGATGGTAGTCCACCCTGCTGGACTATCGAGGGCCCCCAGATTCTAATGCGTGCAGTCATCAAGATTTGGTTACTGGTTGGATCCAGGTTAGCAGCCTAACGTGGAGAGAGCTTTCCAGCAAAATTCTGGGCGAATTCAAAGTTGAGGGTTTTGCAACACCCTTTAGCTAGATTCAGGCGCCGGATCGTCGGCGAATCAAACACCATCAAGGCGATACTTTTAAGCTGCCATCGTACCAATGTGGCCAGCTCCCAGTAACTCGAATTTCTCACCAGATTCGAGGTCTGCACATGACCTGACGTACACTACCAATGAAGTCAAATACGAAGGGAAGCGGATCGTTTGTTCTGAGTTTGCTCTCCCAGAAGAAGGCGAATGAGATCAACGACTCCCTCCTCCCTGTAAGCTTCCGTCCGGTGGTTGTCGGCCGTTTTCTGTTTAGTTTTCCCAGGAAATGTTAGTGAAATGCTGGAACTGGAATCGAAAAACTTCTGCAACGTGTGTTCCGCAATAAGTTCCAGGAGTCGACGATGTATTTCGATGATTCTACGAGGGATGAGGACCGCAGCTGGAGTGACGGAGTACGAACGAGAGTAACGAGCTGGGGCGGTAGGAGAGCCCCCTTGTGCTGCTATCCAGCCGCCCAATCCCTTCTACGGTTGGGGGTTTGCTACAGGCCGCGGGTTTCATATTTTGTTGCTCTCTTACTTGCATTCGTGGTTCGAAATCAGCAATAAAGCTGGATTAGACGATGCAGAGGGCGGATCGATTCCTAAGTAGGAATGAGGCTCGCACAAAAGATTCCACCTATGTCTGGACGAAGAGATGCCTTCAATAATTCAGCGCTATGCATTCTCCCGCATGCGCAACGCAAGGCTCCATCGTTTCCGAGTGATCGAAGTAGCCCTCTTGCCGTGATCCTGAATTTGAGTAATGCCTTGACATCCATTCTGCGGGGACGGATGTGACCATTCTACTTACAAAAAAAGTTGGTCGGGGCGCCCGAATTTGAACCAGGGGCCTCCTGCCGTAAGGATTGCTCGCACGAAGAATCAACAATTTACACCTTTAGTGATTAATTGCTACGGATTGTTTCAACCGCCACGATTACGAGCACTTAGGATGGCGCAGTCTATTGCTCGGTAGCACTCGTAGGTTCTGTGCTGGGCACGCTCGTAGCTGCAACGGCAAGATTCCAGATCAATGTCTCGGGGGGTGTCCGGGGGGCGGAATTCGCGACTCAGGTGTGAGTGGATAAAAAAATTTCAAAAAATTGGGCCGTGGGACCCTAGTGAGGCCACACCATACGTTTCCAGCGGTTGATAACTTCCAGAGGTGTCAGGTAGGCCAGTGAACCTCGGAAAGGCAAAGTGTCACTAATCTACTGGACGAGTACGCCAGCGTGCGCAATCTGCACGGCCCGTGATACCATGCGCGGATGGGCGACTACGTTTGCATCCCAAATGCTGCCTCGGCTACCCCGGCTGAGACGGTTGCTTCGCGGCACTCTACTCTCGTCCGAGTCACGCACTGGATCACTGCGCTATGCTTTATTGCGCTGTTCGTCAGCGGAATTGAAGTTTTGATCTCTCACCCGCGCTTCTATTGGGGCGAAACCGGCAGCGTATTGACTCAACCTTTGTTAAAACTGCCGATCCCTTCTTCGAGGGCACTTGTGCCAACCGGTTATGGGTACGTGCTTCCGGACCAGAACGGTTGGAGCCGGGCGCTCCATTTTCAAGCTGCTTGGATTCTCGTATTGACCGGGTTACTGTATTTAATTTCCGGCTTCTTTACTGGCCATTTGCGGAAAAACCTGCTTCCGGGGAAGGCCGATCTTTCATGGACGGTGCTCGCCACCTCAATTGCTGACCATTTGCGCTTCAAGCGGCCTAGTGAGGCAGAAGCCTGGTCCTATAACGTGCTGCAGCGGCTGGCCTACCTTTTCGTTATTTTCGTGCTGTTCCCCTTAGTCATCTGGACGGGCCTGGCGATGTCCCTCGCCTTTGTTTCCGCGTTTCCGGCGACCGTCACTTTGTTGGGCGGCCAGCAATCCGCGCGTACAGTTCACTTCTTCGTCTCCCTCTCTCTCGTCTTGTTCCTGCTTGTCCACATCGTGATGGTTTGGTTTGCCGGATTCAGGAGTCGCATGCGAGCTATGATCACCGGCCGCGCCGGTACAGATAAGGAGCCCAGATGAGCAATCTCTCGCGCCGCAAACTGATCACGACCGGGCTGGCTAGCGTAACGAGCCTGGGCGTGGCTACGCTCTTTGCGCAAAGGTATGGATTGGTCCCGCCCGATAATGGCGGAATCTACGGCCTCGGCGAAACGCTGACCTACGCTTCCCAGCGGGTGCTGACGAGGCACTCATTAGCCCGCGAGTTCTCTCGGAGTCAGATTTCGAAGCGTCCGGTACCGAACGAAATGCCGCCTCTCAATGAAGCGTTCAAGCGCCTTCAGGCTGGCGGATTCGCAGACTGGCGGCTCTCCGTTGACGGCATGGTCGCGCGGCCCGGCACGTTTTCGCTTGCCCAACTTAAGAGCTATCCGTCACGCAGCCAAATCACTCAACTGGCGTGTGAAGAGGGCTGGTCGTATATAGCCGAGTGGACCGGCGTGCCCCTCTCCCACGTCCTGGAACTCGTGGGGATCCATCCCCAAGCCAGCTACGTTGTTTACTTCTCGATCGATCCCGACTGGTGGGAAAGCATCGATATGGCCGATGCATTGCATCCGCAGACTTTTATTGCTTATGGATTGAATGGCGACGAGCTTCCTGTGGGCAACGGCGGGCCGCTTCGCTTGCGTCTGCCCCGCCAACTCGGGTACAAGAGCGTGAAATTTATCACCCACATGACAGTCACCGACAGTCTGAAAGGGTTTGGCAAAGGCCTTGGCTCCGCAGCTCCAGAGTCAGGCTATTCCTGGTACGCCGGAATCTGAGCCAATTCACACTCATTTGTCTATCTTATGAGCCACTTGGACAAGCGGAATCCGCCTGACTCCTCAAAAGTACGCCCGTGGGAAGCTGAAATCTCCAATGGCGTATGACGCTAGGCGTCCGCCGCGCCAGCGGCTACGTT
>DATFZN010000127.1:0-4779 GCA_035314425.1 Candidatus Acidiferrum sp.
CATCCGAACCGTGGGTGATCTCGCCGGGAAGCGTAAGCGTGAGATCCAACTCGCTGCCGTCCGCCAGGTCGCGCTCCACCACAAAATACAATCCCTTTGTCGAGATATCCCGCGTTTTTCCCTCTTGCCGTACCACCAGCTTTTCCGCGGAAAATCGTATGCTTACAGGCAAGGTCAAATCATAACGTCGGGCCAACCGGCGTTCTGTCATCAATGACATGCTCAACTCCGTCCATGGCGTTTGGAGCCATCCCAAATTTGAACTTGCTTTAATCGAATGAAAAAAAGTTCGAAAGGTTGAACTGCCGTTGCAATAATTTATTGGACTGTGATTCTCGTGCTTCCATTATACGAAAGCTTACACCCCTGGAGCGTCCCGGAAAGGCTGCAGCCAGTCCAAACTTTCGTTTCCAGCAGGGACAACTTTCAGTGAGTGCAACGACCTGATGCTTCCGCTGCGCAAGATACCTCGCCAGCGACGAACTCGCAAGTTCTCTTTTTAGAAAAGGTGTCTTCGAACCGCGAACCACGTACTAGACCCTGCTAGGCGTCCTGCTTTGCACCCACGGCTGCGGGCGCAGGCTCGTCTGGCTTGGGCGGCGAGGAAGCCCGCCGCGTTCGCGGCGTATCCAGGTTGAACTGCCGCATCTTGTAGAGCAGCGCTTTATAGCTGATCCCCAGCATCTTTGCCGCATCCTTCCGGCACCAACGGGTCTTTTCCAGGGCGTCGGCGATCGCTTCCATCTCTGCCTCATCCTTCAGCCCGCGCACCAGTGCCTTCAGCCCTTGCTCGCGCATCACCGGCGCTTCCTCGCGTGGAGACGTCCTCTGCCGCGTCGCGGACATCTCGATCAGTTCGCGCAGGCTGCCTTCGTCATCTTCCAAAATCACGTATCGCTTCACGAAGTTTTCCAATTCCCGCAAATTTCCGGGCCACGGGTAATTGAGCGCCGCGTCCAGCAAATGCTTCGACGGCGTCTGCTGCACCTTGCCAAATTTCTCGCTGTACTTCTCTAGGAAGTGTTTGAAGAGCAGCGGAATTTCCGACGTCCTCTCCCGCAGGGGCGGCACGTTGATCGATAGCACGTTCAACCGGTAGTACAGATCTTCGCGGAATCGCCCGGTCTTCATCGCTTCATGCACGTCCACGTTTGTCGCCGCCAACACCCGGACGTCCGTTTCCACCAGGTGCCTGCCGCCCAGCCTCGAATACTGGTGGTCCTGCAGAACGTGCAACAGCTTGGCTTGCAGGTGCACCGACATTTCCGCAATTTCATCCAGGAAGATCGTTCCCTTGTTCGCCATCTCAAATTTGCCAGGCTTTGCCCGCACCGCTCCGGTGAAGGCGCCCTGCTCAAATCCGAAAAGCTCCGATTCCAATAGCTCGCCCGGCAAAGCGGCGCAATTCACTTTGATGAACGGCTGATTCCGGCGCTTCGACCGGAGATGGATCATGCGTGCCACCACTTCCTTGCCAACCCCGCTTTCGCCGCAGACGAACACCGGCACGTCCACCGGCGCGATTTGTAAAATCTGCTGCCGGATGCGCACCATTTGCGGGCTGGCCGCCAGAAAACTCAGATCCTCGGTCACCTGGTCGCAATAGTCGCGCAAGGCTTTGTTCTCTTGCGTCAGCTCTTTCTTCTGCCGCGATTTCAACATCGCCGCTTCTAGTTCGCTCTTTTCAAATGGTTTTGTCAGGTAGTCGTGCGCCCCCAGCCGGATCGCCTCCACCACCGTCCCCACTTCGTTCGAGCACGACAGCATGATCACGTTCAAACTGCGGTCCAGATGCATCAGTTCCTGCAGCGTTTCTAGCCCACCCATCTCCGGCATCAGTACGTCCAGAATGATAAAATCCGGGCGCTCCCCGTCGCTGACCCGCTTGATCGCCTCTTTGCCGGTGCTCACCGTCTCAACGTCAAATCCTTCCACTTCCAGCAACGTCTGCAAATACTTCCGAATGCTCGGCTCATCGTCTACGACCAGAATTTTTTCCTTCGCGGACATAATCTCTTCCTCTTTTCCCCAATCTTGCTCAGCTCTCAGATCTGATCCATCGGCAACAAAAACGCGAATGTGCTTCCTCTCGCTGATTCGCTCTCCACCCATATCTTTCCCCGGTGTGCCTGGATCAATCGCTTGGCAATCGCCAGGCCCAAACCCATCCCGGAGGTATTACGATCGACCCGCACAAAATCCTCAAATATCTCCTGGTGATGTTCCGGCGCAATGCCCGAACCCGAATCCGTGACGCTCACTTCCACACTATTCGGCCGCGGCAACCGGAACCTCCGGCGTTCTTCCACCGGCGCAACCTCCGCCACGCGCCTCTCCCAAAAATGCGGCTTGGCGCGCAAAATCACATTTCCTCCCGGGGGAGTGTGCTTCAGCGCGTTGTCCAACAGGTTGGCCGCGGCCTGCTGCACCTTTTGGTAGTCAAACTTGAACGTCGGAATCGATGGGTCCAGCTGCGTCTCAAGCTTCACGCCCTTCCTCTGAAACGCTTCCGACCACCGCCCCGACATCTCTACCAGGCAATCCCGCAGATCGTTCTCCCGCAACTGCAGCACTAACTTTCCGCTCTCCAGCGCCGAATAATTCAAAAACATGGATACCAGCCGCACCAGTCGCTCGCAACTTTCCTTCGACTCTTCCAAAATGTCTTTTTGCTTGTCCGTCAGCTTTCCGAGCGAATTGGTAAGCAGCAGGTCGTAATATCCTTTAATGACCGCCAACGGAGTTTTCAATTCATGCGCTGCTGATGCCAGGAATACCGTCTTCTGCCGGTTCACTTCCTGAAGTTTAAGGTAGGCGGCCAACAGGTTGCGGTAGGTTATTTCGCGTTCTTGCAATAGTTCCTGGACCGTTGGACGCAACGATCCATCTTCGTCGTTGGTGTCCGCTTCGTTAGCGAATTGGATTGCCACCCAATCTGATTCCGGAATCCATCGAACTCGTGCATGGTAATTTCTTGCCCCGGTTTTCCCTGTAAGTTCAATCTCGTTCTCACCGCTCTCAATTCGCCGGGAGATTTCTCGCGGCTCCACATTCAACAGGTCTTCAAAGATGTTCAGGGTTGCCACATCCGTTTTCCCGTGTTCTTCCAGGCATTTCTTTCCCCGGGTATTCACCATCAGCACGCGGCCGTCGCGACTCGCCACAACCACGCTCTTATCCACCGTATCCAGCAAAGCCCTCACATGCTCCGTGGGAAAACTTGTTCCACTTACCGCAAACTTGCCCGTAGGTGTTGTAATTCCGCTCCCCATAAAGTTGCGTTGGCTCTCCTACCAAAGTGGTAAATATTTTCCCGTGCTCAACTTCATCCTTTCAGAGGCACTCTAACCTGTCAATGGTAAAAGCGTTCCATTTGCACAATTTGGGAAAAGCCCTGCTCAATTCCAGCCCATGCTTCTTTAATTCCTTCGTGTGACCTTCTGTGACGCCCACACCCATCTGTAAATAAGCGACTTATTCCACTTTGTGATCCTGCGCACTGGCAAACAACCTGCAAGAGCTGTACTAGTTCCCAAGTACTAAGATCCGCCCACTATGAGCACACATATCGATCAGCTGAAGGAGGGAACTCGCGTGGATTCGCACCCTGCCCGCCGTTCCCCCCGAATCCGGCTCCAAGTTCCCGTTTTCCTTAGGGCCTCCGATGCCTCCGGCACTGAGTTCATCGAACTCACTCGGACCCTGAATATCAGCGCCACGGGAGCGTGCATTACTTCTATGCACCTTTTGCGCCCAGAACAGACCGTCTTGCTCACCATCCCAGCCCCTTCTCCTTCCTCCTCAAGCCTCATTCCCAGCGAAACGCCCCCGATCCAGGCCAAGGTCCGGCGCCAGGAAACTCTGGGCGATCAGCGTTTATTCGGGCTGGAATTTCTCCGTCCTCTTGATTAGCTCTCCGCCACTACCTCGCGTCCGCTCACCCAAGTGAATGCCGAGTTTTGCCGCTTTCCCTCAGTTCTTAAGAAAACTCGCTTATCCTCCCTTTTTGTAATAGGATAAGCGGCAAAAGAGAGACTTAGGGCCCCTTGGGTTTGTCTTCTCTAGCTCAGGGATTGGCACCTGGCTTGCTCCCTAATCTACGAGCTCTCTTATTGTGCTTGCCCCAAACCCCGCGGGGATAGGCAGATTGTAGGAAAAACCCAGTTATGCCCAGCCCCGGTGCCCCAGCGGCCCCGCGTTTGCCCTCGGAAGACGCCTATCTCGAGCTCTTGGCCGACACGCTCGAGGGCCTCGACCATTCCGCCCGCGGGCAGTTCCTACAGCGCTATTTTCTCGCCACCACTCATCTGGATCTTCGCGAAAGTCACTGTCTGCAACTCTGGGAAGAGATGCTCACACGCCGGCGTCAACTGGCCGACACCCTTGGCCGCCCCATCTCGCTCAGAACCGTTCTGATGGATGTGCTTTCCTCCGCCGGCTTGCTTCGTGTGCCGGTCATCGTGGAATACGATGAACTGAAAAAAATTAAATTGAACGCGGTCACCGATCCTCTCACTGGCTTGTACAACCGCAGGCTCTTTGCCGAATCCTTTGAAAAAGAACTAAACCGCGCCCGCCGCTACGGGCTTCCTCTGGGGATCGTCATTCTCGATCTTCATCGCTTCAAGGAAGTCAACGACAAGTACGGTCACCCCCGTGGCGACGAAGTTCTTCGCGCCGCCGCCTCGACTCTGCAGAAGGCCTTGCGTACCTCAGACTCCGCTTTTCGCATCGGCGGCGACGAATTCGCCTTGTTGCTTCCACAAACCGATGCCGCCC
>DATFZN010000128.1:0-45890 GCA_035314425.1 Candidatus Acidiferrum sp.
TAAGAAATACCAGTGGGCGAATATTCCGCTGGCGCTGACCGGGCGTATCGATACGACGGACGGGCGAACAATCGACGTTTCCATCGGATTGAACTCTGGCGACCCGGTGTTCGTGATACCCGATAATGCGCCGCATTCCGATAAAGAGCTCCGGGCTCGGACCTACACGGAGGTTTTGAAAGGGGAAGAACTCGATCCGGTAGCTGGCAGTATTCCAGGAGAAAAAAGTTCGGTGGCAGCGGAAGTGGCCATGCAGCTGGCGAACACCTATAAGATTCAAGAAGAAGATCTGGTAAGCGCGGAGTTGGCGTTAGTGCCAGCGGCAAACCCGGCGGATGTCGGGATCGATCGCGGACTAGTGGGCGCATACGGTCAGGACGATCGGCTCTCTTCCTACTGCGCAGCGACGGCAATTATGAGCGTGAAAGACGCGCCGAACTTTACTGCGCTTGCCTATCTTTCCAATTTCGAGGAGGAGGGCTCCGTGAATAACACCGGTGCCGGATCGGAATTTCTGAATTCCACCTTCGTGCGGCTGATCAGCGCACAAAAGGGCGCCTCGTACAGTGATTTGGACCTGCGGCGCGCGCTCCACAATTCTCAGGTGATTTCCGCTGACGCGAACGATGGCATCAATCCGATTTTCCAGGCCACCAGCGAACCGACCAATGCCGCGCGCCTCGGATATGGTGTCGCGATCAAACTTTACGGCGGCGCTTTCAACGCCACTTCCGAATACACTGCCAGGATTCGAGCTCTGATGGATAAAAATGAAATCCCTTGGCAGACCCATACCTACAAGGTCGATGTCGGCGGTGGCGGGACCATTGGCGGATTCATGTCTCGCGAAGACATGGACGTGATTGATTTAGGAGTACCGCTCCTTTCCATGCATTCGCCTTTTGAGATGTCGTCGAAGGTGGACGTGTGGAATTTTTATCGCACGATGAGTGCGTTTTATCTGCAATGAGGGAATCGGCCGGTCTAGAAACCGTGATCGGGACACGCGCACCGCGGGACAAAGAGTGTCGTGCATGGTAAGGTAGGAAATATCGGAGACCGCCTGACTCCTGCAAAAGGAGATCCCTATGGCGAATGCCTCTCCATTGCAATCCCATGCAGAAGAACGCAGACGCGCCTTGCTGATTGAGTCGTCGAACTCACAACTCACAGAATTATTCGACCCGGCTCTATGGACAGTGAGCTATGCCAAAGACAACGAATCGGCAATTCACATGGCCAAGGCCGAGGCTTTCGATCTGATTTTGACCAATGCTGCAACGAGCTGCGCGGAAGATGCCGACGTGTTGCAACGCTTGCGCGGTGTACGTCCGCATACCCGCGTCATCATTCTGACTGAAGAATCGATGCCAGGAGACGTCCTGAAAGCGATTCGGAATCACGCCTTTAGCTATTTCAGCTTACCGATTGCAAAGCCCGATTTGCGAAAGTTGATTGAGCAGGCATTGAAAGAACCTGTCTGGGACGATGGGATTGAACTGATTCAAGGAAGTCCAGAGTATGTCGTGCTGGCGGTACGGTGCGACCTGGCCACCTTAGAGCGGCTGTTGCATTTTACGCGCGAGAGCTTGCCGCTACCTACGGTGGAATGCGAAGAAGTGGCCTTTGCGTTCCGGGAAGTCATGCTGAATGCCATGGAGCATGGTGGCCACTTCGATCCCCGGGAATTTGTGGAAGTCTGTTACCTGAGATCGAAGCGAATGGTGATGTGCCGGGTGAAAGATCCCGGCGAGGGATTTTCCATGCAAGAGATTCGCGATTCCGAGACAGCCGAGCCATTGGAGAACTATGCTCAGCAGGCAAAAACGCAGTCGTGGGAAAAAATGATGATGCCGCCGCGAGGATTGGGCGTCCTCATGGCACGAAAATTCCTGGATGATCTGATCTTCAATGAAAAAGGCAACGAAGCATTTCTGGTCAAGTATCTGCGGACGCCCGCTTAGCTGGACACCGCGTTCGCATGGGAAATAAGTATACAGGTGTCCGAACGACCAGTCCGTTGTCCCCTGAATATAGCTACAACCAACGCAAACTACGCACTTTGGCATAACGGCATAAAGGCCTTAGACTAGTAAGGTGAATTGCTTCCACAAGTCGCGCGTGCCATCCACAGTTAAGTGTGCCTGGTTTTTCGCCAGCACTCTTCTCATCGCCTATCCCGCGATTGCGCAATCGCCACACTCCTCCTTGTCGGTGTTCGTTGACAACAGTCTTCCCGATACTCCTCGCAGCAACCTCTCCACCGACCAACAACAATCGGCTGAGCAGCGAGTGCCTGGAACCATTACCGGAACGCTTGTCGATCAGAGCGGAGTTGGCATTGTCGGCTCTCGCGTAAGACTCACACATGCAGATGACTCTCCCGGCCAAGCGGTGATTTCCGACGAGGATGGAAGATTCTTCCTTTCCAACGTTATGCCTGGCCCGTTTGTGCTGACGATCGTGACAGAAGGGTTTACGACCCGGTCTTTCAGTGGATCCCTGCGTTCGGGGGAAAGCTACAGCGTTCCGCAACTCGTCTTGTCTCTGGCAACCAATGTAACCGAAGTTCGCGTCGAGCTTTCCCAGATTGAAGTGGCGCAAGAGCAGATGAAGGATGAAGAGCAGCAGCGTGTATTCGGCTTGGTTCCCAATTTCTACGTCACCTACGTACCAAACGCTGCCCCACTTACCTCGAAACAAAAGTTCGATCTCGCGTGGAAAGAGTCTGTCGATCCCGTCAACTTCGTAGTAACGGGAGGCATCGCCGGCATTCAGCAAGCGCGGGACACTTTCAGCGGATACGGCCAGGGCGCGCAAGGTTACGGCAAACGCTACGGCGCATCCTACGCCGATTTTGTAATTGGCACTTACATTGGGAGCGCCATACTCCCTTCGCTCCTCAAACAGGACCCACGATATTTTTACAAGGGAACGGGAAGTGTGAAGTCGCGAGCTATGTACGCGATTGCGAATGCTGTCATCTGCAAAGGCGATAATGGAAAATGGCAATTTGATTATTCCGGCATCGTGGGAAGTCTAGCTGCGGGCGGGATCTCCAACCTCTATTACCCGGCAAGCGACCGGAACGGTGTCGGATTGACTGTCGAAAACGCGTTGATCGGAATTGGCGCGAGCGCCGCAGCCAATCTTCTGCAAGAATTTGTGTTGCGGAAATTTACAACTCACGTTCCGAGCGCAGCCGGCCTGAATACGAATATCCCATAAAGAGAAACTCAATCAAGTTCAAGCTTGATAGGGTTTTCGAGCGAATGCACCGATTAACATCGGCTCCATCATCGCACCTCGATTTTCGAGGCCTTCTTCTTTGAGTCGCTGCTCGAGGGCATCGATGTCGACCTTTAGTCTCCGCAATCCATTCGTAGACCGGACTGTGCGGTCTGCTATCCATAATGGTTTCTGCGCGGCACTCCGGAGGCGGGAGACCCGCCTGCTGCATCGAGTAGAATAATTGTGTGCCATCCGGTTGCGGCACGGCGCGCCGAAGGAACTCCTCTGCCTTGCCAAAAGTATTAATCGCGGTCGCGCTCTCCGCGCTCGCTCTTTGTAGCTCGCGGAGGCGGGAATACCGTGAACTTTGGCGCCGGCATCGGCGAATCACCCATGCGGTCTTTCCACAAAAACTGATTCAACACGATGTTGTCGGCCGCGTCAGCGTGCCTGAAATCCAGATTCGCACCTTCTTTCCACGCTTTTGTATTCATCTCATAGATCAATCCACTGTCACGGTTCCGATAGTCCGCTTGGAAGGCTGGCTGGACACCGGGTCCGCTGAACAGTGGAGCCATGACTGCCGCGCGCGAATCGTTGACGTTCATCGGAGGCACCCCGAGTAACGATTCAATCGTCCGTACCATATTGATTGTGGTGTAGAAAGAATGCACCACTACTGGCATCGCAGTAGGTCCTTCGGATTTCTCGAGCGGCGCGTACTTGCTGATCACCAAGGCGATGCTGCGATGCGAATCTACGTGATCCGGGCCGTTCTGCGCATCGTCCTCTAGTACTAAGATCGCGGTGTCATCCCAATAGGCGCTATGAGAAATGGCGTCGACAACACGCCCAACCGCCAAATCGTTATCCGCAACGGATGCAGATGGCGTGGGCTGGCCCTTCGTGCCTCCGGCAGTATGGTCGTTCGGCAATCGCAACAAAATAAATTGCGGCATGGAATCTCTTCCCGATTTGCGGGCCGCCACGAACCGGCTGAACTCATGCAAAAACTCATCGGCGCGAAGCTGGTCTGGATACGCAACCTCAAAATCCGGGAACAAGGGATCGAAGTGGTCCTGCAATTCAACCTGCGTGGCTATATTTGTTGCCAGCACGGGGATTTCCCAAGGATAAGGACTTGGCCCGCCAGGTGGATCACCCACATTCTTCTCGAGCGCTTCGCCTTTCTTGATCACGGTCCGCGTGCACTTCACACCTCCAACTTTTGGCGGCTCCGCCGTTTGCAAAGCGGTCCCAGTCGGTTGATTACACCACCTGGAGACTATGTATTCCCCGTAATGACGGTAAGTCACTCCGTGCCTCGCAAAATTTTTCCAGAGATATCCGCCGGTCGGCTCCCCGGCGTCAGGCAAACCATCCTCCACCGCAATTCCGCCCAAAAATTCACCCTCCGAATCGTAGGTATGCTCGTGACCGCGATAGCCAATCGGCCAAGTTTTCTCCATATAATCGGAGATCGAAGCTGACGTCGACCACACATGCCCATCTCCGGAAACATCGCCACTATCGTAGAAATTATCAAGAATGCCGAACTGCCGTGCCAGTTTATGTTGATTCGGCGTGATGTCTTCGCCAAACATTGTTAACGAAGGATCGC
Organism: Candidatus Acidiferrum sp.; assembly: GCA_035314425.1. Taxonomy (GTDB): domain Bacteria; phylum Acidobacteriota; class Terriglobia; order Acidiferrales; family UBA7541; genus Acidiferrum. Next base: position 4,853 of record DATFZN010000128.1, read on the forward strand.
CATCGCCTGCTTCTAAGTCGCCAAAAACCTGATCGTAGGTACGATTTTCTTTGATGATGTAGATCACGTGATGAATTTTATTCTCGCCGCCAGTAAATAAAATTTTGTCCACATTTCCCTGCGTTGAGTTGCTCGCTACAGTCTGCTCGGTCCAACTGGAAAGATGCGTGGAAATTTCCGAGAGCGGAATGCGAGCAAGGGACCCTTCAGTAATTGCCGCAACGTAGGGATACTCCGGCATTCCGCTCTCGCCCTTCTTCAGCACTTTTGGATTAGGGCGGGAACCGAGACCTTTCGCAGTTCCAATCAACAAATCATTGGCAGTTGCCGCAACGACGGTCGGATACCACTGTGTAGGGATGAATCCTTTCGCGGAACTTTTTGAACCCGCCACTGGATTGCTGATATCGAACACCGCGACCGAATCAGAAATTGCATTCGCTGTAAACAATGTCTTTTCGTCCGCCGATAACGTCATACATTCCGGATCGCTGCCACCATATTTTTGTCCGGGCAATTTTGTGGAAAGGGAGTAGACCTGCTTCCCTGTTACCGTGTCCAGTACGGCGATCTCATCTCGATTCGTCAAAGCCACAAACAACCGCGAATTATCACGGTTCAGCAATAAGGCGGTTGGATGCGACCCGCCTTCAAGCGCGTCTGCCGGTTTGGCCAGGGGAATCATGCGCTCCACCCGTCTGCGCACCAAATCGAGTCCTGCCACCGCCGAACCGTTCCACAGGGATACGAATCCGCGCTTGCCATCCTTCGTCATCGCCGTTGTATATGGCATCGAGCCGGGAATACGTTGGAAGGTGGAGAGATCGAAGCGCTGAACGATGTGCCCGTCCGCCGCGCTCAACAGGATCGCTTCATCCGAACTATTACTAGCAACTAGAATCCGTTCGTCCCCGTCGTTCACACCGACACTCAAGCCAGCGGGATAGGTCACATCCTTAAACTCCTTGCGACGCAGCTTACCCGCGGGCAACTTGGCGCGCGGCGAGAGCGGCGCGAACCGCTCCGGCATAACTTTTCCATCCTCGAATCCATAAACCGCGATGCCATTGCCGGTATTTCCCGTTTGCTTGCCGAGTGGGTCGGTGTAAGACGCCATCGAAACGAAAAGGTGCTTACCGTCGCCGCTAAAGGCCAGGCCCAAGAAATATGTCTGCTTTGCATCGGACCCAAGGCGATCGTCAGGAAAATCGGTGACAGTATTTGTCTCCAGATTCAGTACAGTCAGCGACTGCCTTTCTCTAGAACTGTAAGCGCCGTAGCCACTGTGCAGCAAAACAACGAAACGCCCATCGGGCGAGGTCGCAATCGCAGTTGGAAAGTTGTTTACGCGCTGTGGATCGCCTGGCACTTCTCCAAGCAATTTCGCATTTGGCATTTGCTTGAGAGAAGAAGAGTCTTGCGCCGCGTCCAGTGCGGCGAACAAAAGTGGAATAAAACTAAAAGTCACTCCCAAAAAAAACCTGCAGTATTGCAGAATAGGCCTGGGCATCACCGCATTATAAGGGACTTTGCGCATACCGGCTGTTAACGCGCCGAAATTGGCGGGGCGATGATAGTACTCACCTCTCGGAATAGCGTTGTTCCTTCCAGGGATCGCCGTAGACGTGATAGCCATTCCTTTCCCAGAATCCCAGTTGATCGTGATCCAGCAGCGTCAACCCGCGAACCCACTTCACGCTCTTCCACGCGTACAAATGAGGCACGACCAATCGCAGCGGGCCGCCGTGTTCTGCGGCGAGTGGCTCACCATCATGTTCTAAAGCAAACAATACTTCGGGCCGTTGCAAATCTTTCAATGGAATATTGGAAGTGTAACCTTCTTCTGCCAGCACCAAAACGTGCTGAGCCGCCTCTTTGGCCTTCGCCCGCGCCAACACCTCGGTAAACAACACGCCCTTCCACAAATTATTCAGCCGGCTCCATCGTGTGACGCAATGAAAATCTGACGTTACTTGCGCCTGCGGCAATGCACGGAACTCCTTCCAGCTAAATCGCAACGGGGATTCAACCAAGCCATCAATGTTGAAATGCCAACGACTGGGATCAAAGCGCGGCACCCCACCGGCATGCAATACCGGCCACTTGATCGTCAGCGACTGACCGGGGGGCAGCCTGCCTTCTGCGCGAGCTTTCTTTTCCATTTCCCGCCTTCCGCCGTCGTCGCCAAACAGTGCCATGTACATTTCCCTGCTCATTAGAGTAGTTTTCCAAGAAAAAGTTTCTTGTGGTCAATTTTCCCGGTGGCACGCCAATTTGGTACCCGGACAATGCGGCTGTGTCCTTCCTCCCATCGAGCGTATACGCTTATCAAATTACTGGTTTCAACCAGTCGGGAGAAACGATGACACCAGAACCAAAAAGCGAACAAAACCGATTTACGTTGCAGGTTTTGAACCTTGCTGCGGAACGGTCTCAGAAATATTTGCAAGAACTATCGCATCGGACAGTATTTCCATCCGAAGCGGCTTTGGCGGGCCTTGCGCAATTTAACGAACCGTTTCCCGATCATTTCGCTGATCCTGCCGATATTGTGCGGGTCTTGGATGAGTTTGGTTCCCCCGCCACGGTTGCAACTACTGCCGGTCGTTATTTTGGTTTCGTCATCGGCGGAACCTTACCTGCCTCGCTTGGTGCGAGTTGGTTAGCTAACACCTGGGACCAAAATGCCGCGATGAGGGTGATGTCTCCCGTGGCCGCGGAACTGGAGGATGTAGTACTCGGATGGCTCCGCGAAATTTTGAATCTGCCTGCAAACTGTTCCGGCGGACTGGTCACTTGTGCGACAACCGCAAATTTCACCGCTCTTGCCGCGGCTCGCCAGTCTTTGCTGAAGAGATCTGGATGGGACGTGGCCACTGACGGAATGTTCGGTGCGCCACCGATTGATGTCGTCGTTGGCGAAGAAGTTCATGCCTCCATCCGCAAAGCGCTAAACCTGGTCGGTTTTGGAAACAAGAGAGTCGCGATCGTCCCGACAGATGCGCAGGGCCGCATGCGCGCCGACCGGCTTCCAAAGCTAAGTAAAAACACGATAGTCTGTATCCAGGCCGGCAATGTGAATACTGGTTCGTTCGATCCGGCGGGCGAAATCTGCGCACGAGCACGCCAGCACGGCGCGTGGGTGCACGTCGATGGCGCCTTTGGTTTATGGGCTGCAGCTTCACCAAAATACCGCTACCTCGTCAGCGGTTACGAGCTTGCCGATTCCTGGTCCACAGATGCGCATAAGTGGCCTAACGTGAACTACGATTGTGGCATCGTTTTCGTGCGCGATGCTTCTGCCTTACACACAGCCATGGACATTTCGGCCGCCTATCTTGAGCCAGGGAAACGCCGTGAACCGATGCAGCAAACTCCCGAAGCCTCCCGCAGAGCCCGCGGGGTCGAATTGTGGGCCGGTTTGAAGTCGCTTGGGCGCAAAGGCCTTGGGGAACTTATCGAGCGTACTTGCCTTCACGCGCAACGCTTTGCCGATGGCTTGCGGAAAGCCGGCTATCAAATTCTCAACGATGTAGTCATAAACCAGGTGCTCGTCTCCTTTGGCTCCGCCGGAGCAACCAATGAAGTGATTCGCCGAATTCAGGCAGACGGCACTTGCTGGTGTGGCGGAACTTTTTGGCAGGGCAAAGCAGCAATGCGCATCAGCGTTTCTTCCGGGGTGACTACCGAGCATGACGTTGATGTAAGCCTGGCTTCGATTCTCCGAATTGCAAAAGAAGCTGCCCTTTGAAATAGTCCATGAACAAAGCTCACTGCAGGAATTCCGCCAGCTCGCGTGATATTCTTCCTCTATGCCTGCACAAATCCTGGATGGCTTAAAAATTCGCGATGAACTTTTCGCTGAACTGAAAACCGAGGTCACTCGCCTGACCGCGCAGGGAGTACGGCCCGGCCTGGCGGCAGTGCTCGTCGGCGAAAATCCCGCGTCGCAAATCTATGTAAAAAGCAAAATCGCTGCCTGCGAGCAGCTCGGCATGGCGCACTGGCTGCATACCCCACCAGCGTCAATCACAACCGAAACGCTTTTGAAACTCGTCCAAGATCTCAATAATGACAATGCAGTCGATGGCATTCTCGTCCAGCTTCCACTTCCCTCTCAGGTCGATTCCAAGCAAATTCTCGAAGCCGTCGATCCCGCGAAAGACGTGGATGGCTTCCATCCCATGAATGTTGGTCGCCTGGTGAGCAATCGGCCAGGGCTGGTTGCCTGTACTCCCGCGGGCTGCATGGAAATGTTGCGCCGTTATAGAATTCCTGTCGAAGGGGCAAACGCCGTAGTCCTCGGCCGAAGCGACATTGTCGGCAAGCCTATGGCGCTTCTATTGTTGCATGCCAACGCGACAGTCACCATTTGTCATTCGAGGACGCGCAACCTTCCCGACGTAGTTCGCCACGCGGATATGCTTATCGCCGCAATCGGCAAAGCGGCTTACGTCCGGCCCGATTGGATTCGGGCCGGCGCAACCGTGATCGATGTGGGAACAAACAAAGTTACCGATGCGAACGAAGCTGCCAGCCTGCTCCGTCATTTTCCAGAACGTCTGGAAAAATTTCGCGCCAAAGGAAACGTTTTGGTTGGCGATGTTCATCCCGACGCGATCCAGGTGGCTGGCGCGATCTCTCCCGTTCCGGGTGGCGTGGGCCCAATGACCATCACTATGCTTATGAGCAATACTGTCAAAGCAGCCCGCCTGCGACGAGGGGCAAAGTTACAGGTAGGTGCCGGGCTTTAGCCAGGCCATCGGTAATGTCATTAAAATATCGCGGCGGTCTTTCGATCGCGATCCGTAACACAGAGCCGCGAAAGGATTCTCTCTGCATGCTACGCCTCGGCCTCACCGGCGGCATCGCCAGCGGCAAAAGCGCCGTTGCTGCGATGCTACGCGATTTGTGTTTTCCAGTGCTCTCTGCTGATCCACTTTCGCACAAATTGATGGAGCCAGGGCAACCTGCCCACAAAGAGATCTTGCAGGAATTTGGGGCTGCGATCGCTGAGGGTCCGCAAAACCAGATCGACCGGGCAAAACTAGCTGCCATCGTATTCGCCGAACCCACAAAACTCGCGCGTCTGAATGCGATCCTGCATCCTCGTGTAGAAAAGGCAATGTTGCAACAATTTGCTGAGTGGGAGCGCAGCGGCACCTACGATGCGGCATTCATCGAGGCAGCCCTTCTGGTCGAGGCAGGTTTCGAAAAGCAACTCAATGGACTGGTTGTGGCCTGGTGCTCACCGGGCCAACAACTCGAGCGCTTGCTTGCGCGAGGAATGAGTGACCGCGAAGCCCGGCGCCGTTTGGCTGCTCAGATGCCAGTAGACGAAAAACTGAAATACGCTACCTATACGATCGATTGCTCGCAAACCATGGCAGGTACGCTAGCCCAGGTGCAAGCCTTGGCGGCTAAACTCCACAAACGTCATTCGCTCGACTGAATTTCTGCTCATCTCCATGTGCCACTGGCATCCATCAAAGCATCTGTTGTATAAGAAGCCGGTCTGAGCCATCGCCGTTGGCTTGACTTCGCCAATCGCATCATGAAGGAGACAACATGAGAATTGTAGCCTTGATCGCCCGTATCCTGCTCGGCTTGATCTTCCTTGTTTTTGGCGCAAACCTCATTCACTCTTTTCTTCCGATGCCTACCCCTCCGCCCGGCCTCCAAACACAATTTATGACCGTGATGTTCGGCTCACACTACATGTTCTTTATCGGCCTGGTTCAATTTATCGGTGGCCTGCTACTGATCATTAATCGCTTTGTTCCTCTGGCCCTCGTCCTCCTGGGCCCAGTAATTGTTAATATTCTTTTGTTTCATGGCCTGATGGCGCCCAGCGGGCTTCCCCTGGCCCTTTTGGTTCTTAGCTTGTGGGCAATCCTGGCCTGGCAAGCGCGACGCAATTTCGCCGGAATCTTCACCCAACGTATCGACGCGTAGCAAGAGCTACGCAGCTCGTCGTAGGTAAGGGTTCACAGTCAAGCGCAGATTTGACTTGGCGATCCACTGAAGTCATAACTGAACTCTCAGGTAACTTTCCACGCAGCTTCGTTGTGCTGCTTTTTTCTGCCAGCGTCATTCCGCCTCGATCGCAGTCGCACAGAGATTCATGGTGGTCCTTTCTCCACGTCTGTACGATCCGTTCGCATATACAGGTCAAAGGCTAGCTCTGTTCCCACCGTTTTGTTGGCCTAGATCGTGAAGCCTTCCTAATTTTTCCTTATACTATTGGTAGAGCAGTTGCGGAGGGACCCATCCGATGAGTCTTGGCAAATTTTCCAATCGCACGCGGCTTGTTCTGCTGGCCCTGATCCTGGTTCTTGGCGCTTATTGGGTTGGTGCGCGCTATGGACCGCGTCAGACTCATAAGGTCGAAGCCGACCATGGGGCCGCGACTGCGGAATCATTTCCTGTAGCCGCTGGAAATGCGCAAAAACAAGTAACCGAGCACGACCACAATGTCGCGCTGACCGAAGACGAATCCATCAACGTACGCATCTACAAGAGTGCATCTCCGGCAGTTGCCAATATTCTTACCAAAGCTACGGAATATGATTTCTTTATGGACCCCGTTCCTGTCGAAGGAGCCGGCTCTGGATTCATTATCGATCCGCGAGGCTATATTCTCACGAACTATCACGTTGTCGCCGGCGCGCAAACCATGGAAGTAATTCTTGGTGACCAGAGCCGTTATCCAGCGAAATTTATTGGAGCCGACCAGCGCAACGATGTCGCCCTGATCAAGATCGATCCGAAAGGTAAACAACTTGCTTCTCTCCCTTTGGGAGATTCATCGACATTGCAGGTCGGGCAAAAAGTTTTAGCCATCGGCGATCCGTTCGGCTTTCAATCGACCCTTACCACGGGGGTTGTCAGCGCTCTAGGACGCACCGTGCAGACCAGCCAGACTACCTACATTGATGAGGCGATCCAAACCGACGCTTCGATCAATCGCGGAAATTCGGGTGGACCGCTGATCAACACGCATGGCGAGGTCATCGGGATCAATTCAGCAATTTATACGCCAAGTGGCACCACTGCGGGCATCGGCTTTGCGATTCCCATCAACTCCGCAAAATTAATTGCCAATGATTTGATGTCCGGAGGCAAAGTTCGCCGCGCCTATCTTGGCGTGCAAACCATCCCCGTGGGAGGTTGGCTTGCAGAAGCGCTCGATCTCCCTGTGCAGGATGGTCTGTTGGTGGAACAAGCCACCAAGGGCGGGCCTGCCGCTGCCGCCGGCATTCATGGTGGAGATCGCGTCGCGCAAGCAGGCATGCGCAAAATCATGATCGGCGGGGATGTAATTGTTGAACTGGATGGTCAAAAGGTTGGGACGCAGTTCGATATGAACGTGTTGCTGAACCGCAAACGGCCCGGCGATACCGTAAATATCACCGTGTACCGCGGAGCCAAAAAGCTCGCTATCCCTGTGAAGCTCGGCGAACGCGACGGCAACGAATAATCTTAAGACAAGCTTCAGCAATTGTCGCGATCTGAATGTGGGCGCCGCGCTAGCCCGGGCAGCAGAGTCATTTTTGAAAAAATGTCTGAGAGTTAGAGAACCGATACAACCAATTCATGCTGGACTATAACCTGCCACCTACAGAAAAACGCTTTTGCTAATTTCCAATCTCTCTGCGAAGCCGGTTGCGTTCTTCTCCGCTTAGCGAGAACCAACCTTCTGCAATGTCACGCACGCGCTCAAGCGCTTTCTGCATCTCTTCGTGCTTTGCTTTGATCGTGTTTGCATCCGCATCCTTTGGAACATGGATCGGCGGTCCGCCAATCAAAATTGTTTTCGCAAACAGGCCCGGCAACAGAAAATGATCCCAGGTCTTCTCCATCGTTTTCCCGCGGTCCACACCAACATGAAAAACCATGATCGGTGCACCAGTCATGCGCGCCAATAGAACGGGACCCACTTTGGCTACGTAACGCGGGCCGCGTGGACCGTCAATCGTGAATCCACAATCGAGCCCTTCCCCGATGCGTACTGCCATCACGTTTAATCCGCGCAAACCTCCTCGGGAGGAACTTCCCTGCGCGGTGCCATACCCCAACCACTCGATCACCTTGCGTGTCCACTGCCCATCGAAGGCAGTAGTATTCATGATCACAATGCCGCGATTCCGCCCATACCATGCAATCGGAAGGATGACGCGGTGCCAAAATGCCCAGATGATCGGTTGTCTGACTGCCCATTGCTCTTCGGCGTGATGACGGCCAAGTACCTCATAGCGCAGGGTCGGCCCCAGTACGCGGATCAGGCTGTACACAATCGTCGCGATAATCGGGATCTGAATCCGGCGGTGCCACGGCAACTTGGGCAAACGCGCATCGTAGTGCGCACTTATGTTCTCTGGCTCTTCTGGTTTGTGAATGTCGGTGGCGTCCATCTTCGTATAGTATAAAAGGATTGGGCTGTTGCTGCTGGCTCTGGAGCTAGTTCGCTTGTCGAGTACCAACGCACTCATTCATCCATACCGGAAAATGCCTGGGCTTCACCTGGCTGTTCTGGCGTTGCTGGTCATTTGCCAGCCTCCTGTAATGACGCGCGCGGACGAACCAGCGGTGACAGATAAAGTCGGCTCGATCGATGGGGAAGCCATCTCAGTGGAAGGGCCGATGAGCGTGGATGTGGTTGGCGGCAAAGTGCGCACCGTGCTGCGCAGCGGAAGTGACGTCCGCGTGAAAGCTGGCCAGGCACGTATCGACCTCGTGGAAGGTGGGCACATCACGATTTGTGGCCCAGCCCATTTCTCTGTACTGAAATCCGGTGGTTCGCTCACATTGGCTCTGGAATCTGGAACGATTCGCGCGTTTATGCAAAACGAACCGGCACTCACGGTGTATACTCCGCAGATTCAAGCGAAGCCGATTTCCATCGGCAATGGTTCGATGGAATTATTGGTGGGGCTCGACGCAGCAGGTTCCATGTGCATACGCGCCAACAAGGGCGCTGTGCGCATCGAGCAGCAGTTGACCGGTCAGAACATGCTTGTGCCGCAAAATGGTGACGTCACTATCACCAATGGGCAATTGGAAACGCTGCAGACCTCCAGTGGGCGCTGCCTGTGCGAAGAACAACAAGTCCTTCCTTCGTCGACGGGGCCTGTGGAAGTGAGTCAACTGGCGTCCTCCGAGGATCTACGAAAGAAAGCGGAGGAGAGCAAAACGACGGCAGCACCGCCGTCAAGTACGCCCACTCCTGCCGAAAAGACGGAGCCTGTCTACCAGGTTTTTATGCCGCCCCTGCACTATGACGCGTCTTCCAAAACACAAGAAGAGTTCGATCCCAATCTGATTATTCTGGTCAGGCGAGTGCGCGTCCGTCCGACACTAATCTTTCAAGGCAAAGTGGAAGGTGATACCGTTGTCGCGCGAAATACCGCACCGTCCGTCGCTGTTAAGCCCGCCGTCCAACCAAAATCAGATGATTCAACGTGGAACCGAATGAAAAATTACATACGCAACCTTTTCTAGACGCTGCTAAAACCGGTGCGGACTCCGTTTACGGGTAGAAACTGTCCTAGCATCTACATGCCCTCGTAATTTGGGCCGCCTCCACCTTCTGGCACAACCCAGTCGATGATTTGATAGGGGTCGGCAATATCGCACGTTTTGCAGTGGACGCAATTGGCGGCATTTATTTTCAGTCTTACGCCTGCGCCCTCTTTCACCATTTCGTACACCGCAGCCGGGCAAAAGTATTGGCAAGGATTACCATATTCCTCGACGCAGCGCGTGGCGCATATATTCACATCTTGAACTTTCAGATGGCAAGGTTGATCGTCGTCGTGACGCGTGCCGGAGTGATAGACGTCGGTCAGCCGATCGAAAGTGAGTTTACCATCGCCCTTGAAGCGTTCCGGCGCGGGACGTCCGCAGATATGCCCGTAGGCCTCATAACCCGGATGCGCACGCATCGGATCGATTAGCCCGTGACCACCGGTCACTTGCTGCAATCCGGATTGAATAAAGCCGCTCAACAGGCCGGTGCTGAACGATTGATGGAAGTTGCGGACTTTCCACAACTCTTCCTTGATGAAGCTGTGATCGATCTTGTCTTTGTAGCTTTTCAAAACGTTCGCAGAGTAGTCCTGCTGCTTCAATGACTCAAAAATGGATTCTGCCGCCAGCATGCCGCTCTTCATCGCCAGGTGAACGCCCTTCAACCGTTGTGAATCAAGAAAGCTTCCAGAATCGCCGACGATGAGGCACCCATCGAGAAAGTTCTGCGGCATGGAGTACCAACCGCCATACGGCAAAGACTTCGCGCCATAACGCATCAATTTCCCGCGGTCGAGAATCTGGCGCAAATACGGATGCGTCTTCCAAGTCTGAAACGCGGCGTGAGGATCGAAGCGCGAATCGCCGTATTCGAGTGCAATGACCAAACCGATCGACACGCGATTATTGGAAAGGCCGTAAATCCAGCCGCCGCCGTACATCTTGCTGGAAATCGGCCAACCAAGCGTGTGCGCTACAAAGCCGGGCTTAATGATTCCCGGCTGCACCTCCCACAATTCCTTAATGCCGATCCCATAGGTTTGCGGATTAATGTTGTCTAGCCGTTTGTTGTTGACGAGTTGCTTGGTTAATGAACCTCGCGTCCCTTCGGCAAGGACGGTCACTTTTGCGCGCAGCTCATAACCTGGAGTGAAATTTGCTTTTGGCTTGCCGTTTTTATCCAAACCCTTGTCTTCGGTAATGACGCCGGCAATCCCATCGCCTTCATAAACTAAATCCGCACCCCCAAATTCCTTGAATACGTTCACCCCCGCGGCTTCGACCAGTCCACCAAGCCACTTTACCAGTTTGCTTAGTGAAATAACGTAATTACCGGCGTTTTGAAATGGCGGAGGTGTGATAGGGATACGGAACGATGATTTTTCCAAGAAGATAAGTGCGGCAGAATCGGTGACCGGCGTATCCAGCGGCGCTGTCTTCTCAAAATCGGGAACCAGTTCAGCAAGCGCTTTCGGATTCATGATCGCGCCAGACAATTGATGAGCACCTATTTCGCGGCCTTTTTCAATCACATAAATATTCTCGGCAGAAAGTTCAGGCTTGGCGCCGCTGGCGTTGTACTTCTTTATTAGATTTGCGAGATGCAAGGCGCAGCTTAATCCGGCTGGACCCGCTCCGACGATTAAGACGTCTGCTTCGAGTTGTTCGCGTTCAAAGTCCATGGAAATATTCTACCAAACAAGTGTTTGAAAATAATTTCCATCATCCAGCGCCTAAGTGTCAAGCGGACTTTAGCTATAGGAGCTCGGGGAACTTCCCCGATCGATATCCCAAGTTGCCTTCCTAAGTCTTCAGCGGAAAGCAAATCCTAAGTGGTGGGCGATACGTGGATCGTCTCGGTGCTATCGGCCGGAAGTGCCGATCCTTTCGGGCGGTATTGTTCCGCTATCACTGCAAAACGTGTGGCAGTTCTGACAGGGCCAATCTGTGATTGTACAAAATTCCGTATGCGCCAGGGTCTTCGAGTCATTCTTTCGATTTTTGTAGTTCCTCGGTCAACGCGGGCATGATTTCGAAAATGTCCCCAACCACCCCGTAATCGGCGATCTCAAAAATTGGCGCGTTCTGGTCTTTGTTGACCGCAACGATGGTGCGCGCGCCTTTCATGCCGACCACATGTTGAATTGCGCCGCTGATGCCTAGCGCAAGATATAGTTTCGGGGCAACAGTCTGACCGGAACTTCCGATCTGGCGTTCCATCGGCAGCCAGCCTTCATCGCAAATGGGGCGTGATGCCGCAAGTTCTCCACCAATGGCCCGCGCAAGTGCTTCGGCCTGCGCAATGTTTTCCGGCGCCTTGATTCCGCGACCGACAGCGACGATGAGCGGTGCCTGAGTCAAATCCACGGCAGACTTGGCTTCCTTGAAAAGCTCAAGCGGCTTGGTGCGAATCTGCTCAGACCGCAACTCGACCGTAACTGGCTTCACCGGAGCTTTCCCAGACCCATTCGAAGTAAGCAGGTCGGAGCGAAACGCCCCAGACTGAAAAGATACGAACCACGGCGCGCTGGCCGTGAAAGTGACGTCTGCTGCGGTCTTCCCCTGGAACATTTGGCGAACAAAGATGAGCTTGCCACCCTCGCTGCGAAAGCCGATGCAGTCGCCAATCATCGCTTTGCCGAGCGATGCCGCAAGTTTTGGAGCGAAATCGCGAACCTGGTATGTGTGCGGGAGAAGAATGAGATCAGGCTCGGAGGATTCAATGACCTGCTTCAACGCTATGCAGTATCCGTCGGGCGTGTAGGTTCCTAGCAGATCGTGTTCGACAAGCAAAACTTCGGTAACATTCGCAACTGCAACCTCCTCGGCAATCTGGGCGACCCCTTTCCCAATGACCAAAGCTGTCACGGCTCCAGAATTCGCGTCCGCAATTTGTCGCGCCGCAACCAGCGTTTCAAAACTCGTGGGATTCAGTTTGCCCTGCCGTTGCTCAAAAATGACCAGAATTTTCATGATCAGATCACCCGCGCTTCGAATTTCAATTTCTCTACCAGCTTTATAGCGACTTCCTTCGGCGTTCCCGTCAAAAATTCCGTTTTCTTGGTTTTCACCGGGACATAAATTCTATCGATTTTTTCGCTTGGCTCGATGGCGACGCCCAGTGATTCACGCGTGATGGTGGCAATTTCCTTCTTCTTCGCGGCCATAATGCCCTTGAGCGTGGCATAACGCACTTTATTGATCCCCGACTGGATAGAAAGCACTGCTGGCAGCGGGCATTCGATCCATTGAAACCATCCCGCTTCCAGTTCGCGCTTCAATTTCAATTTGCCATCTTGCGCATCGATCTGCATGATGATCGTTGCGTGAGGAAGATCAAGCAACGCGGCAAGCAGCACACCCGTTTGCCCAAAACCATGGTCATCACTCTGCAATCCGGTCAGGACCAAGTCGTATTTCTCTTTGCCAATCGCTGTGGCCAATAGCGTTGCAGTGCCGAGGGGATCTAAGTGTGCAAAATTGTCATCGGCAATATGAACGCCACGATCGGCACCCTTCGCCAGCGCTTCCTTAATTGTTTGCTTCACACGTTCGGGCCCTAATGAAAGCGCGATCACCTCCCCGCTGTGTTTTTCCCTTAGCCGCAACGCTTCTTCCAGTGCATAGGTGTCAGGCTCATTCATCTCAAATCCGATATCCGATTCTTGAATCCAATTTCCGTTGATTGCCAGCGGTGCGTCCTTGGCTGGAACTTGCTTGATACACACGATGATGTTCATGAGATCTTCCTTCACTGCCAGGTTTCGAGCCTACAGACATCACACTGAGGAGGGAAACGCAGAACTCTCACGATCAGCGTGGAACTACCCTGCGCCGGATTACCTCCCGGTCCAGCGCTTGAAAATCAGAGCGGCGTTTGTGCCGCCAAACCCGAAGGAATTGGATAGCGCGTAATCGACAGGCGCCTTTCGGGCTATGTTGGGCACGTAGTCCAGATCGCAAACCGGATCGGGCGTTTCCTGATTGATCGTAGGAGGTAAGACCTGATCGCGCAACGCCAGCACGCTAATGCCGGCTTCCAAACCGCCTGCGCCGCCTAGAAGATGTCCAGTCATGGATTTGGTCGAGCTGACCGCTAGCTTCTTCGAGATCGCTCGCTCACCAAACAAACGCTTCATCGCGGTAGTTTCAATCGCGTCGCCAATCGGCGTCGAAGTGCCGTGGGCGTTGACATAACCAATATCATCTGGCATGAGCTTCGCATCTTTCAAAGCCGCACGCATAACACGAAACGCACCATCGCCATTTTCCGCCGGCTGCGTGATGTGATACGCGTCGCCGCTCATGCCGTATCCAACAATTTCCGCCAGGATCGGCGCGTTGCGTTTGGTGGCGTGCCCCAGCGATTCCAGGATCAAAATGCCCGCGCCTTCACCCACGACGAATCCGTCTCGCCCCGCGTCAAAAGGGCGGCTGGCCTTTTCCGGTGCATCGTTGCGCGTAGACAACGCGCGCATGGAAGCGAATCCACCTACACCCATCGGCGTGATAGTAGCTTCTGTACCGCCGCAGATCATCATTTCCGCCGCGCCGCGTTCAATAATTTTGAAGGAATCGCCGATAGCATGCGCCGAGGCCGAGCAAGCCGTAGCAGTTGCCGAATTCGGTCCGCGGGCTCCGTAACGGATCGAAATGTGGCCGGAAGCAAGATTGACGATTGCCGAGGGAATAAAGAACGGTGAAATTTTGCCGGGGCCGCCCTGCATCAACTTGATGTGCTCGCGCTCGATGATATCGAATCCACCGATTCCCGAGGCGACGTACACGCCAACTTCATCGAGGTCGGATTGTTCTGGATTCCACTCCGACATCTTTACAGCAAAATCCGCGCCGGCCAGAGCTACTTGAATGAAACGGCCCATCTTTTTCAGTTCTTTTTTTTCGATCCACAGGAAGGGATCGAAGTTTTTGATTTCACCTGCGATTTTGCAGTCAAAATCGGTAGTATCAAAGTGCGTAATATGGTTTATGCCGCTTTTTCCCGCGACGAGGTTCTTCCAACTTTCCTCGGTTCCAATACCCAGTGCGCACACCAATCCAACGCCCGTAACAACGACTCGGCGAGTCAACTTAATTGCTCCTTCGTTCGGCGATTTGCCTGCGGCTTACTTGCCTTTGGAATGCTTATCAATGTATTCGACGGCGTCCTTCACGGTGGTCATCTTTTCCGCGTCCTCGTCGGGCACTTCGATCCCGAAGGCTTCTTCGAAGGCCATCACCAATTCCACCTGGTCGAGCGAATCTGCACCAAGATCGTCCACGAAGGAAGCGGTCGGGGTGACTTCAGCTTCATCCACACCAAGCTGCTCGACGATGATCTGTTTTACGCGTTCTTCCACGCTTGCCATACCCGTTCCTCCGCGACCTTAAATCGCATTCTATTTTCCTACAGCTCCTGCAATTCGGCGGTCGGCCGTCTTACAGGTCTTTAATCCCTTGCCTAGGCAACCTTGCCATTCTAGTGAGCCTGAACCACAAGGTCAACTTCGCTGGGCCTCAAATTACACCCGAAGACGCCCTCTGTGACCATCTAAAGCTCAATGTTCGCGAGCGAGTCCCCATCATCCAGGATCGACCGCACTTCCGCTTCATTTTTACCGAGATGTTGACGACACACTATCTGCTGCGAGGCCAATCGGGTATCTAGCACGAGTTTGCCTCTTGAGTCATTATTGGCTCACACCGGATTTAACGCCGGGTCAAATCAAGCCAAATACATCCCACCGTTTACGTCGAGAACGTGACCGGTAATGTAAGCAGCTTCGTCGCTGGCCAAAAACACAATCGCGGTGGCGATATCACGGCCAAAGCCCATGCGGCCCAAGGGAATGCGCGTCTTTAATTCCTCTTTCACTTTTTCGGACAAGACGTCAGTCATCGGTGTTTCGACGAACCCCGGAGCAACAGCGTTCACTGTGATATTCCGCGAAGCAATTTCCATAGCGATCGATTTCGTCAGGCCGATCAGTCCCGCCTTCGCCGCCACATAATTTGCCTGTCCGGGATTGCCAGTGTGCGCAACAACCGAGGAAATGTTGATGATCCGTCCTGCCCGCGCTTTCATCATCATCGCCATCGCCTGCTGCATGCAGATGTGCGCGCCTGTAAGGTTCGTCCGGATCACGGCGTCCCAATCTTCTAGCTTCATGCGCACCGCGAGACCATCGCGCGTGATCGCCGCGTTGTTCACCAGAATATCGAGTTTGCCAAATTTTCCGAAAACGGCTTTGAAGCCCGCCTTAATTTGTTCGGGGTCGGCAACATCCATTTTTACAGGAAACGCCTCGCCGCCCTTCGTGGCGATTTCCTGCGCGAGCGTGACAAGTCTTTCCTCATTGCGTGCGGCAATAGCGACTTTTGCACCGGCTTCAGAAAGCGCCAGTGCCGTGTCTCGCCCGATACCCTGGGACGCTCCGGTGACTACCGCTACCTTGTCTTTCAAGCTGAACATTGTCGCACCATTTGCCTGTCGCTCACCCCTTCAGGGGTAAGACCTTCCATGACGCTACTGACCAAATCCGAATTCGATCGCCCGCAATCAAATCTCGCCTGGAAAACTCAGGCCTCAAACGCGTGAGCTACAGTGCATCTAGGCGGCGTCGATCTTGGCGGCTACGATCTTCTCTATGGTAGCGTTCAGACTCTTTTCGTCTTCCACATTCAGCGTCGTCACCGAACGCTCAATCTGCCGCATGATTCCGGTCAACACGCGGCCGGGACCAACTTCTACAAAGGTCCGCACACCTTCATCGAGCAACATGCGCATGGATTCTTCCCAACGCACGGGCATCGAAACCTGGCGAACCAACGCCTGACGCGCTTCGTCGCCTTTGCGAATCGAATCTGCATCCACATTGGTGACCAAGGGAATCTGCAGCTCCGAAAATTGAACTGCTTGCAAATCCTTTTCCAGTTTTTCCTGCGCAGCCATCATCAACGCGGAATGGAACGGTGCCGACACCGGCAAAACCACGGCGCGTTTGGCTCCCGATTGAGAAGCGATTTCCACAGCGCGCTTAACCGCGTTGGCATGACCAGAAATGACTGTCTGCTCTGGCGAATTCAGATTGGCGGCCGAGCAAACTTCGCCCTCTGCCGCACGTTTGCAGGCATCCTGAACCACAGCTGGGGAAAGTCCCAGAATTGCGGCCATCGCACCCTGTCCGGCGGGAACTGCTTCCTGCATGTACGTGCCGCGCTTGCGAACCAACTGCACCGCATCCGCAAACTTCAGTGCGCCTGCAGCAACCAGAGCCGAATATTCACCGAGGCTATGACCCGCAACGTAGTCAGGCGAAATGCCCTTTTGTTCGAGCACCCGAACTGCGGCAACAGAGACCGTCAAAATCGCTGGCTGTGTGTTCGCCGTGAGTTTCAGCTCGTCTTCTGCGCCTTCAAAACAAATTTTGGAGATGGAAAAGCCAAGCACTTTATCTGCTTCGTCAAACACCGCTCGCGCCTCTGGATATTTATCCGCCAGATCCTTCCCCATACCGGAATATTGGGAAGCCTGCCCTGGAAACACAAACGCTACTTTGCTCATGCTGTCTCCTCTCTCCGGACATCACCCTTTGGCGTGTGTCAGGGAGAGCTCTTGCTCGATTTTTTCATTTACGCGCGCCTTGGCTAGTGCCGCGGCCACGCGAATGGCATTCTTCATTGCATTGGCATTCGAGCGACCATGTGCAATCACGCACACGCCGCGAACACCCAACAACGGCGCTCCACCATACTCCGCATAATCCATCGTCTGCTTAATGCCCTTGAAAGCACCCTTGGAAAAAACATAGCCCAACTGGGATGACCATGAACTCTTATACGTCTTTCTCAAAAACTTTACGATCTCCATCGCCAGGCTTTCACAGATCTTCAACGCAATGTTGCCGACGAAACCGTCGCAAACCAGCACATCGACCTTGCCAGAGAAAAGATCGCCGCCTTCGACGTTGCCAACAAACTGTACCGGCAAGGCCTTGAATCGGTCGTAAACCGCGCGAGTCAATTCATTCCCTTTGATTTCCTCTTCCCCAATCGAGAGCAGCCCAACGCGCGGCTTCCGACTGCCAAACGTCAAACGGTAATAAATCTCGCCCATCACCCCAAACTGCAACAGGTGGTCCGGCTTGGAATCCACATTCGCACCCACATCGAGCAAGACGGAAACGCCGCCCTTGGCATTGGGGAACGGAGCAGCCAGTGCAACGCGATCGACCGATTTGAGGGTGCCCAAAATAAACTTTGCAGTGGTCATCACCGCGCCGGTGTTTCCGGCGCTCACAAAACCATCCGCGAGGCCTTCTTTCACCAGCCGGGCCGCAACGTGAATCGAACTGTCCTTCTTGCGGCGAAACGCTTGTGCCGGGTGATCTTCCATCGTGACCACTTCCGACGCCGCAACAACCTCAAACGGCTTGGCCGGTTTCGGCAAGCGAGCCAATTCCCTACGAATCATCTCCGGTTGACCCACTAGAACAATTCGCGCGTCATATTCGCGCGCAGCCAGGACACTCCCCTCCAACTCCGGACGGGGTGCATGGTCTCCCCCCATGGCATCAACGGCAATCGTGATCATGGAATGCTGTGTCCGGCGAGCCGCTGCGAACGCAGATGGAGAGCGGAAATCGTCGAGCTACGTCTTCTCCTGTCGAGATCAAGGGCACGTAGGAGCCGTGCCAATTCGCTCCTCCATCGGGCGGTCCACAAAGCAAATACGACCGGCACGCAGTGAAAATTTTCCGTGGGATCTGAAGTTTAAGCAGATTCCTGCACAGCTTTGCCCTTGTATTGGCCACAATTGGGGCAGACTCGGTGAGGCTGCTTCATTTCGTGGCAATTCGGACACTTTGCCAACGCTGGACCTTGGAGATGATCGTGGGCGCGGCGAGTGCTTGTCCGCCTCTTGGAATGTCGTCGTTTTGGATTGGGCATTGCGCTACTCCTCGTTTCCGCCGTATTCGTGGCTACACACGCCGCCATTCCGAATATGGTCGGATTCTATGGGCTTTCCACCCGGAAATCTATTGTTTCTTGAGCCAGTCCTGCTTCAGCCTTGCAAGGGGTGCCAGGCGCGGATCCGCTGCATGGGTCTCGCAGCGGCATTCCTCGTGGTTGAGGTTGGCGCCGCAGGTGGCGCACAGCCCTCGACAATCGCTCTGGCAAATCACTTTCATCGGCAAAGACAATAAAACCTGCTCCTTCAGAATGTCGACCAGGAACAGGCCCTCTCCTACAAAAAACCCAATATCGGTGTCGTCGTCTTTCAGCCGCTCTTCTTCCGGCTTAACGCCTTTCAGAAGTGGCTGATAGAAAAGATCAAAATCGCGACGAACATCCTCAATTACCGGTTCCAAGCAGCGCGCACAAACCATTTCTACCTTGGTTTCCAGCATGCCCACGACACGGATATGGCCCTCAAGCAGCTCCGCCGTAGCATTCACTTCAAGCGGCCCTGCTTGCTTTACTTCGTTTATGCCGTAATCGATGCTGCCCGGCGCATACGTCTTGTGAATATGAATTTTGCGAACTGCAAGATCCTTCACGTCAAGGAACATGTTTTCTGCCCCTCCGGCGCGCACGCCCAAGCACCCATCTATTATTGGGTTCAATGCCATTCAAGTCAAGAAAAGGGAGGGGAAAGTTGCGGGTCTTTGTGCGGAGTAGTGCAGATCGATATCGTCAGAGGCCGGCATACCGAGGTAAGCTCCGTGATTCACCTACACGCGAAGCAGTTGCTTGCCACAATATCCAGGGTCACACGACACCGTAACGGAGCGAAAAGTCACTAATTATAAATAACCGTTTTCTATTTGGAGATAATTCAGCGCAGTTGCAAGCAGGTTTTCTAGGGATGCTCAAGGCTTGCTAGCCGTATTTTCTAGATAAGCGCTGACTACCCGGTAGTAGTCCGGAATGGCGATCGAGGGCTCCTGCAGTTCGGGGTGCCAAACCTTTTCCCACTCGAAACAATAGAGGCCCTTATAGTCAATTCCCTGCAGGGCTCTGAC
Source organism: Candidatus Acidiferrum sp. (assembly GCA_035314425.1). GTDB lineage: Bacteria > Acidobacteriota > Terriglobia > Acidiferrales > UBA7541 > Acidiferrum. The sequence goes on from DATFZN010000128.1 coordinate 24,406, forward strand.
CTGGCGCTCAATCGGCACTTCGCCCGTGCCAGTAAGGACATACCTGCGATCTTTGCCTTCCACCACGGAATCCTTCAGGTGCGTATGGCGAATCCACTTGCCCAACTCCCGCACGGTGTATTCCGGTTCTTCGTTAGAGCTGACGAAGGTGTGGTGCGCGTCCCAAAGCAGCGCGGCGTGGGGAGAATCGGCGCGCAGTAAGACTTCTTTCAGCGTTGGAGAATCGGTAAAGTCGCCGTGCGACTCAAGGATGACCGTAGCACCCCGCGGGCCGGCATAGTCTGCAAGAGTGCGCATGCCTGCTGCGACGCGCGTAATGACTTCTTCCTTATCGCCTTTGATATCGTTGCCAAAGATGCGCACATACGGTGCGCCGAGCGCTGAAGCGAGATCGATGAAGCGCTTGGCATCCGCTAGCGATTGTTGGCGCTTCGGAGGATCGCTTTCATGCATCGCGGAAGAACTGCTGACGCAAGCGATTCTGATTCCGTGGGCTGCAATTTCCTTTATTGTTTGTGCGATTCGGTTAGGCGCGAATTCGGAAAGGGATGGAAGATCGAGGCTACCCAGCAAGCCGCGTAACTCGATTGCCGCGAACTGATTGGCTTCGGCGAACTCGAGTATCTTGGGCAGCTCCCAGGTAGGGCAGCCGAGAGTGGAAAATGCCAATGGCAAACTTTGCCGACGGGTGGAAAGCAAACAGCGCGGAATTGTCAATGCGGCCGTACTCGCGGCTGTGGCGGCAAGAAATCTTCTGCGCGAGATGGGCATACTCGACCTCGTTACAATTCGTATTAACTCTCTCAGATCACTTTACTCAACTGGGATCACTTGTGGTGCATTTTCTCGTCTTGCGTAGTAGTCTCGGTGGGAATTTGGAGGGCAAGGTGAAGCGACGCGAAGTTCTCAAATTGCTGGCGCTGGGAGCGGCTGCACCCAGTCTTCCGTCCGAAGCGCTCGCCTTAATTCGGGGAGTTCAAGGAACGATCGACGAAGACGTAAACCTGAAAATTCTCACCCCCCATCAAAACGGCATCGTGACACTCATGGCCGAGATGCTCATTCCCCAGACGGATACTCCGGGCGCAAAGGCGACACGGGTGAACCGATTCATCGATTTAATTGTGGCGGATTGGTATCCGGAAGAGGACCGTACTATTTTTTTGGCAGGTATTGCCGATGTGGATGAGCGGACTCAGAAGCGCTTTGGCAAGAATTTTCTAGAGGCCTCGACCGCGCAACGTGAGGAAATACTTCGCGTGCTGGGCGAGCAGATGGCGCATGAGCAGAGCGCGCTGAACACCTCTCCGCGTGGTTATCGTGGAGCTGATCCGGATCTGGAAGGAAATTTCTACCTAATGTTCCGGCAATTGACGCTGACGGGGTATTTCACCTCCGAAATCGGTTTCACTCAGCAATTGCACGGGGAAATTATCCCCGGGCACTTCGATGGATGCATGCCTGTCGCTGCAACTATGCCAGCGACAGGCCGTTGAGGCAATTGAGCATGGCGGCGAAGAACTATGACGCAATCGTGATCGGCTCCGGAATGACCGGAGGATGGGCCGCCAAGGAATTGACGGAAAAGGGATTGCGCACCTTGGTCCTAGAAGCGGGACGTCCCATCGATCCGGAAAAAGATTATGTCGAGCATGTCCCGCCCTGGGATATGCCCTTTCGCGGGATGCGCGACCGTAAAAAGCTAGAGAAGGAACAGCCAATTCAGAGCTTGTGTTACGCGTGCGAAGAACCGAATGCGCAATTTTTCGTGAAAGACACGGAGCACCCCTACACCACAGGCAAAGACAAACCATTTCGCTGGATTCGTGGACGGCAGGTAGGTGGCCGCTCGATCCTCTGGGGACGGCAATCCTATCGGTGGAGTGATTTGGATTTCACCGCGAATTTGCGCGAAGGAATCGCCGTCGATTGGCCGATTCGCTATGTCGATCTTGAGCCGTGGTACGACTACGTCGAAGAGTTCATCGGGATATCCGGTGAATCGCTGGGTTTGCCGCATTTACCGGACAGCAAATTTTTGCCACCGATGCAGATGAACTGTGTCGAGCTGGTGGTGAAGAATGCGATGGTGAAGAATTTCGGGCCGGAGCGCGTATTGACGATCGGGCGCGTTGCCGTGTTAACCCTAGCCCATCGTGGCCGTGCCGCTTGCCATTATTGCGGCCCGTGCGAATGCGGATGCATCACCCGCTCCTATTTCAGCAGTGTAAACGCGACTCTTCCCGCGGCAGAATCGACCGGCCGAATGACCTTGCGGCCCTATAGCACGGTACACAGCCTGATTTTTGATGCGCAATCGAGGAGAATCAGCGGCGTGCTCATCATTGATTCGCAAACACGCACTGCGATCGAATTTCAAGCACCGCTTGTTTTTCTTTGCGCTTCCACACTGGAGTCCGCGCGCATCTTGCTGAACTCAGCCACGCCTGAATTCTCAAGCGGGCTCGCGAATTCTTCCGGCGAACTTGGTCACAATCTGATGGACCACATCAAAGGTGGGGGCGCAGTAGGCACCTTCCCCAGGGATGAAAGCCGGACCACATTCGGGAATCGGCCGAATATTGTTTACATGCCGCGTTTCCGCAACGTGAAGGAAAAGCATCCTGGATTCCTGCGGGGTTACTGTTTTCAGGGAGAAGCTGAACCAGCTAGTTGGGACCGCGGCGTCGGCCAGGTTGGATTTGGCCCCGATTTTAAGAAATCGATCAGCAAACCCGGCCCGTGGCAATTCACTTTTTCCGGTTACGGCGAGTGCTTGCCGAACCACGGAAATTTCGTGGAAATCGACAACCAGCAGGTTGACGCGTGGGGAATCCCGACGTTGAAAATTCATTGCATTTTCGGCGAAAACGAATACGCGCTTCGAAAAGACATGTCCATTGCAGGCGCGGAGATGCTTGCGGCCGCCGGAGCAAGTTCGATTCGGTCTTTTACTGACGACGATCCCCCGGGATTTTCGGTTCACGAAATGGGCACCGCACGGATGGGCCGTGATCCCAAAACTTCCGTTTTGAATGGATGGAACCAGTGCCACGACATCAAAAATCTCTTTATTACCGACGGGGCATGCATGGCCTCTTCGTCCTGCGTCAACCCGTCTTTGACCTACATGGCGTTGACCGCGCGTGCCTGCCATTATGCCGTGGAGAAGATGAAGCGGCACGAGCTATAAACGAGGGCGGGAGGTTGCGATGACAAGAGAGAACTCCAGTCGACGGGAATTTCTCAAAGTGGCAGGCGTAACGGTGGGAGGCGCAGCAATCTTGCCCGCGTCCAGCTATGCAAACATTATCGGTGCGAACGATCGCGTGCGCGTCGGCGTAGTAGGATTCTCCGATCGCTTCCGCTCCAGCCTGCTACCTGCCTTTCTTGAGCATTCCAAGGAAATGAACTTTGAATTTGCGGCGGTCTCCGACATTTGGGACCGCCGCCGCGCCGAAGGTCAGGCGGAAGTCGGCAAGCGTTCTGGAAAGACTGTCGAGGCGGTTCGCAATAATGACGAATTGTATGCGCGCAAAGACGTCGACGCCGTTATGATTGCAACAGCAGATTTTCAGCACGCGCAACACGGCGTGGAAGCAGTGCGCGCGGGTCGCGACGCATACGTCGAAAAACCGATGGCCCACACGATGGGCGACGCGAAGGCGATTCGCCAAGCCGTGAAAGAAACTGGAAAAATCGTGCAGATCGGCACGCAACGGAGAAGTTCAACTGTTTATCAGAATGCGTGCGAGTATATTCAAAGCGGGCAATTCGGTGACATCGTATCTGTGTTGATGACCTGGAACGTGAACCAACCGGGCCGTTGGCGTAGACCAGCTTTAGTAGCGAGTCTTCGCGAAGAGCAGACCGATTGGAAGCGCTTTCTGCTGAACCAACCCTATGAGCCTTTTGATGCTCGCAAGTATGTCGAATTCCGCCTGTTCTGGCCGCTGTCTTCCGGCATTCCCGATCAGTGGATGGTTCACCAGATCGACACGGTTCACTGGTTCACGGGATTGCCCCGCCCGCGCAGCGTAGTGGCCAACGGCGGAATCTATTTGTGGCACGACGGACGCAAGAATTGGGACACCATGACTGCGGTTTTCGACTATGGCCCCCTGGATGATCCGTCAAAAGGTTTTCAGGTAGTGTACAGCTCGCGCATGACCAACGAAGCCGGTGAGGTGAAGGAACTGTATTACTCGAATGGGGGCACTCTTGATCTCGACAAGCGCATCATTTCCTCCGAAGGCGGCTTGACCAAGCAGTACGCCAGCGAAATGAATCTGCCGCCGAACCTGCTGCCCAACATTTCTTTGAGCCATATTGGCGGCCACACGGCCACGGGCGCAAACACCGGAGGAGATGCCGACACCTCCGCAAACGTGCGCAACTGGATGGAATGCGTGCGCAGCCGCAAAACTCCGAATGCCAACATCGCCGCGGGCTACAGCCATTCCGTGGCCCTCTGCATGACGATTGCGGCAATTCAAACGGGCAAACGCGTGACCTTTGACGATGCCACCCAAGAAATCATCGTCACCGGTTGAAGAATCTGTAACTTGGGTGCACTTTCAGACTTCTCGAATTATCTTCAGCAAGCCTTCCATAGATTCGCGGCTGGACGCTTCCCTATTTTTTGCAGCGTTCATGTAATGCGTCTCGAGCGACAACGTCCCTTCGTAACCATCCTTCCATGCGGCACGAAATTGTCCTAGGTAATCGATCTTGCCTCCGCCAATTGGCCGCCAGGTTGATTCCGCCTGACCCGGATCATCCTGCGCATCTTTCAAGTGCATGTGCCAGATGCGCTCCTTATCCAACGGAGCGTAGCCATCCGGATAAGGCTTCTTTTCGCCGGCCGCAAAAGCGTTTCCCGGATCCCAATTCAATCCGATCGCAGGCGATTTCACCACCTTCAAAATTGCAGCGCTTTCCACCCCCGTCGCCACATTGCACGAAAATTCATTTTCGAGCACCAGCCTGATCCCTTCGCGCTGAGCCGTGGCTGCCGTTCTGTCTAGCTCCTTTGCAACGCGATCGAAAACCGTATTGGGGTCAGGCACACGAAGAAACGCAAAAATACGCACCTTATCCGTGCCAAAATCCTTGGCACGAGCAATTGCGCGCTCCAGCACCGCGTCTTGCTTTGCAAAGTCACTTTGCAGCGGGTCATTCTTTGGATCATTAAACTTCGAAGTGGTGCCCGGCAGCAGTGTCTTGAAATAGGGCGAATCCACGACTGATACTCGCAGATTATATTTTTCCAGCAGATCTTTTGCGCGCTCCACGTCCTCGTTCGTAAACTCAGTCACGTACTTTCCCCAGACGAAGCGAAGCTCCACCCAGTTCAACCCAAAGCCTTTCGCCCAGATCAACGCTTGCTCGAAATCCTGCGTCACTTCATCTGTGATAACGCCAAGTTTGAATTGACTCAAGTTTGCAGCCCGAAGAGGATTCCCAAGAGCCGCCAGCAAGGCTGCACCCGCACCGACGAATTCCCTTCTGCCAATTTTCACTGTCATACGCCTCTGGATCGAATTCACGGCGATGCAATGCCGTTTTCCGCCTCTGATCGATTGACTCAACTACAAGCACAACCTACTATAATTTCCGCTCAAGCAAACGTCCATCCCAGGATTCCGCGGGATTCGCCGAAAATAAAGTGAGGACCGATGAATTTAATTCACTCTCGACTGTTCGTTTTTGCTTTAGTTTCCCTTGCTTCGATCTGTTTGCTGCCGTTCGCTTCGGCACAAAATTGGAACTATCCGAATGCCCGCAAATCCGATCAGGTCGACGATTACCATGGCTTGCACGTTGCCGATCCGTACCGTTGGCTCGAAGACGACAATTCCGCGGAAACGGGAGCTTGGGTGAAGGCCGAGAATGAAGTCACATTCGCATATCTAGACAAAATTCCGTACCGCATGCAAGTCCGCCGCCGCCTCGAACAGCTATTTAATTACGCACGGTACACGCCTCCGGTCCATCGCGGCGAATATTACATTTTTTCGAAAAACGACGGCCTGCAAAACCAGAATGTACTTTACGTGCAAAAGGGCTTGGATGGCGCACCGGAAGTCTTGCTCGATCCCAATAAATTTTCCTCCGATGGAACCTCCAAACTGTCTTTTTCCGAGCCGTCGCGAAATGGCCAATACCTTGCCTATGGAATTTCCTCCGGAGGATCGGATTGGCAAGAAGGCCACGTTCTGGAAATTACCACGCGTAAGGTGCTGCCTGACGAGTTGAGATGGATCAAAGCGTCGGGAATCGCTTGGGCCGGCAATGGCTTCTATTACAGCCGCTATCCTGCGCCGCTCGAGGGTCACGCACTCTCCTCGAAGAATGAGTTTCACCAGGTTTATTTCCATAAGGTTGGCACACCACAATCCGCCGATGAATTGATTTTTGAGGACCAGAACAATCCGGAACGATTCCATTTCGTCGTAACCTCAGACGACAGCAGGTACGCGTTTCTGCTCATCACGGATGAAGGGAAAGGCAAAAAGGGTAATTCCCTTGCTTATCTCGACCTCAGCTCAAAAGCCAATAAATTTCTCCCGATCGTTTCGGAAATTGGCGACGATTCTTTTACTCCCCTGGATGACGTCGATGGCAGATTTCTGATTGAAACAAATCGCAATGCCCCCAACAACAAAATCGTTCTATTCGATCCCGCTAACTCATCGTGGAAAGAAGTGATACACGAGCAGCCAAACGTGATTGATTTTGCTGGCGTTGTTGGCGGTAAGATCGTCGTTTCTTATTTAAAAGATGTGACGAGTCACGTTTATATCTACGACCTGAACGGCAAACAAGAAAATGAACTGAAGTTGCCAGGCGCCGGGACCGCATTCGAATTTCAGGGAACTGATAAAGATAGCAACCTGTTTTTCGGATTTACTTCGCCGATTTATCCCTCGACAGTTTTTCGGTATGACATCACAACGAAAGACACGATGATTTATCGCGCGCCACAGATTCCCGGATTCAACTCCGATAGCTACGAGACGAAACAGGTGTTCTATGCCGCCAAAGACGGTACGCGTATTCCGATGTTCATAACCTATAAAAAAGGTGTGGTGTTAGATGGCAAGAATCCCACATTGCTTTACGGTTATGGCGGCTTCAACGTCTCGGAAACACCCATTTTCCGCCCCTTGGTATTGGGATTGCTTGAGCAGGGTTTTGTGTTTGCTTCAGCAAATCTCCGGGGAGGCGGCGAATACGGGGAAAAATGGCACGATGCCGGGTCAAAACTCAACAAGCAAAACGTGTTTGACGATTTTATAGCCGCAGCAGAGTGGCTGATCACCAACAAATACACTTCCACCGACCATCTAGCCATCAACGGCGGGTCAAACGGCGGATTGCTAGTGGGCGCGGTGATGAATCAGCGTCCGGAGCTGTTTCAGGTAGCGGTGCCGCAAGTTGGTGTGATGGACATGCTGCGATTCCAGAAATTTACGATCGGCTGGAATTGGATATCTGACTACGGCACCAGCGACAACACCGAACAATTCAAGGTCCTGTATTCCTATTCGCCGCTGCACAATATTAAAGCCGGTGTGAAGTATCCGGCAACGCTGATTACCACCGCAGATCACGATGACCGCGTCGTTCCCGCGCATTCCTTTAAGTACGCCGCAACTTTGCAGGCGCTGGCTAGCCACGACAATCCGGTTTTAATCCGCATCGAAACAAAATCCGGCCACGGAGCCAGCAGTACTACCAAAGCCATAGAAATAACCGGCGATGTTTACTCGTTTATTTTTTACAACCTTGGTGTGACACCGAAGTATTAAGTAGTTTTCCAAGGTGCAGGCAACTTTTGATTCCAGGAGTTCACTAAATGAAAGTTTTGAGTCGTGGTGCTATCCTGCTTACCGTCCTCACGCTAGCTACTTTCCCGATTCTTGCAGATTCAAAAATAGTTGCTCGCTGGGTGTTAACGGGCCTGCCGATGCCAAAACTGAAGCAAATTTTGATCATTACTGTGATCGACAACTACCTCATCCGACAAGAATTCGAAGATCAGATGGAAAAGTTGCTCGCAAAATCCGGTGTGGAAGCGGTGCCGAGCCACATGGTGTTGCCGCCGCGAAATGAAATGATGGAAGGTGAACTGAAGCAGCGGATTAAGGAAAGCACACTCGATGCAGTGCTGGTGGTCCGGCCAAAGGCAGTGCGGAAGGAAACCGAAGAAGTAATTACGGGCGGATTTTATGTCCCGCCCCCGGGTTACTATTCGTTTTGGCCGTATTGGGGTTTGGCTTCCGCGCAGTTTTGTCCAACGAATTCGTATACCACGGAGAACACCATCGTCCGTGCGGAATTCAATTTGTACAACACCAAGGATGAGAAGTTGATCTGGAGCGGCGAGACTGACACGGTCTACTCGAAAGATTTTCAGAAATTGGGCAAGCAATACGCGGAAATGCTCGTGAAGCAACTAAAGAAAGATAAGGTAATAGGGAAAAAGTAGCGGCGACCACATTTTACCGGCGAACTACCAATGTGCCTGCAATCATGTCGTGCAAGGCTTGCTTGCGCTCCGTAAAGCCCGCCATGATGTAACCAAGGGCAAACGGTATCAGTCCGGTGACTATCTTTGAAAAAAAACGTCCTGTTGCATGCAGAAAGGAAAGACGTTGGCCATTTAAGTCCGTTACGTAAATACTCATTACTTTTTTCCCCGGGGTCCCCTGCCAAGCCGAACTCTCGAAATACGCGTGATACAGCCAGGTAATCAAGATCGCTACTGCCGCAAGCGTAAAGATCAGCGAAAACATCGCCGCGACGAGAGCCGGATCTGGCGGTTGGCCATTTCGCGGAAAATCTCCAAGGTTATGCAGATGTGCTGCCGCACCCGTCATCAGCGCGAACACAATGAAGAGAGGAACGATGGCAGCGCCCATGAGGATGCTGTCCAAAAGATAAGCCACCAAGCGAAGCCAGAATCCGGCATACAGAAATTGGCCTCGTCCCGCGCTATATCCCGCAACTCCAACGTTGGGTGGCACACTGATCGCCGCAGGGTTGGCGATGGCCGGACGCGATTGCGGAGTGCCGCAGGAGGTGCAAAAAGCCGAGTCGGCGGAGACCGCCGAACCACATTTGGAACAATACACGCTGAGCCTCCGGATTCTATCAATCGCATTTAATGGGCAGAGTTGCGACCGCAGGAAGGATACAACAGGAAACGAAATTATTCGCAGCCTTCTTTCAGAAATTGCTCAAGATGCTCCTGGGCCTCAAGATTGCCCTTTTTCGCGGCTGCAGTGAGCAAGATTTTGGTTTGGTCGCAACTTTTGGAAACACCTTGACCTGTCCGATAGAGTTCGGCGAGTGTCACTTCCGCACTCGAATTCCCCTTTTTGACCGCGTCCCACAATAATCGCACTGCCTCTGGCAACCCTGCTTCGGTATTTTTATTTTTCAAGATGTCCTGAGCAGCAAGATATTCCTGTTCTCCAGGCTGATCGGAAGCACCGGCCGGTGGAGTGGAATATGTGGTTGTGCGATGGACAGTCGGAAGCGGCACGGGTGGTGTCGCTGGAGCAGTTGCGATCGACGGATTTTTTACCGGTTGCGGTGAGGTATTTTCAACAACCGGCGGAACTTCAATGTCCTTTTGGGGGGGGACAGGCGAAGCCGCTTGGTCTGGAGCTGCGGCCCCGGCATTACTTGCATCGGCAGTAGGTGCAGACGAATTGGGCGTGCTAGCTGGTATGCCGGTTTGTTGCGAAGATTCATCACTTTTCGGCGTGTAGGAAATCTCGGGCGAATCTGAACCGGCAATCTTCTGCCCCAACCAAATTATGGCGTTGCCCAATGGCCGGTGATATACGACGGCACAGGTAAGCAAAGCCAAGCCGATCATCATGCGTATTGCTAAAGCGATGCCCGAACGCGCATATCCGCGATTTAGAATTGCTGGTTCAGGGATAGCTGCCATTTCGGAGAGGACGGGTAACGGCTCGAGTTTTGGTACTTGAACTAGCTCGGGCGCTTCTGGAATCGGTTCGGGTACTTCCACCGCCAGAGGCTCAATCTTCGCTTGCTCAACATCTGAAACCCTCTCCAGAACAGGAGTGGGTTCCCCCTTTGAATCTGCAACCGGGTGAAAGGCAGCTGATTTTTTTTCGGGAATATCTCGGTTCTGCGGGCTGAGGATACTGGAGCGCAACTCGTCGCGCAACTCTTGCAAGGTGGAAGTCTCCTGTGCGACCGATTTTGCTGGAAGACTTGACTGGGGTATAACAAAGGAATTTGCACGAAGCCACACGCGCACGCAGCGCGGCAGTTCCTCTGGAATCGAAGTGAATTGCAATCCGGCGACCCGGCCTTCTTCTTCCACCCATAACACTTTGCACTGGCCCTCGAGGCGAGTTTCAGGGTCGAGCGAAAACGCAAAGGAGGTGGAATCGCCAAGGCGCAAAGGCCTCATCGCGCGCATCGCGAAGCCCTTTTCCGAGAGATCGCGTAGCATACCGCCGTTGGACGAGGACAGTTCCACGTAAACAAGCCCTAGGGGGCGTTTTCGCAACTCTTTTCGGCGTTCGGTGTTAACCGTTCGGTTGGGCATCTTCGCCTGATTCTACCCTTACTCCGACCCACAAGGAGTCGAGAATATTGTGTAGTCGCCAAAATTGCACTTAAGCAAGACAGATTCTCTGCATGGAACTTTAGCGCACCGTCGACTTTCGCGCTTCCTCCACAATCAGCTTATCGAAGGCGGCGGGCAAAGCTTCGCGGGGTGAATAAGGCCCTGGAACATAGGCGCGCGAACTGATTCCCAACTGAGAGAGTTCGGAAATTCCCCAATCCTCTCGGTTCGTTCTATCCCAAAACGCCACGGCATCTTCGGCTTGAAAATCCGGCTTGTTCATTTCGCTCGGATGGAAGTGCCATTCGCAAATCACGCGGGTTGCGTCAGGGGCAACCGGCCAAAGCGTGTGGGTCATCATGTAATCGGGATGTAAGCTAAGAAACAGATTAGGATAGATGGTGTAGTAGAGAGTTTGCTTCCGAGCGGATTCCGACAACCCAGGCAGATATTCGCGATGAATGGCGCCGTCCATGCTCATTGTCTGCGCGTTATCGCGGAAACCCATTGATCCGCCGATATAGGAAGAGTTCGGAATTTCATTCTCACCGCTGAGGTAATTGGTGATGCGGCTGAGCAACGGATGGAGCACCGGGCAGTGCATGCACTCGTTGTAATTAATCACGATCAGTTTCCAGTTAGCTTTCACGTTGTAGACAATTCGTTTGTAAATGCGCAACTCTTGCATCTGCCAGGGCGCAAATTTTTCCGGCAAATCGGCTAGTTGCATTGCCAATGACTGGGGCTTCTGGCTGGACAAGTTTAGGAAAAGGTGGCCGTCCCAGGTGTCCACATCGACGGAATGCAGCGGATAGTTCCCGTGCTGAAAACCCGCATCCTCCATATGTGGAGCGCCGAGCAGTTTTCCGTCCAACCCGTATGTCCACGCGTGGTAGGGACATTGAATCCGTCCGGCAAAGGTCCCGTGCGTTTCCCCGCAGATCCGGGTCCCCCGATGGCGGCATACATTGTAAAAAGCTCGCAGAGTTCCACTGCTGTCTTTCGTGACGATAACGCTTTCACCGCCAACTTCGCACAGAAAATAGTCGCCCGGGCTGGCAAGCTGCTCACCGCGCCCCGCACAGATCCACTTCTGAAAGAAAAACTGCTCCAACTCCTGATGAAAAATCCCGGCATCGGTGTAGTAGCGGGCCGGCAAGGTTGTCGCCTGTGATGTCATAAAATGCTCCAGAGAATAGAACTTTAGTCTGGAGGCGGAACGGTTGCAACGAGGTTCGAAACCCTCCAAGCACAAGCGTATAAGTAGGCGAACGATTTGGCATCGCGGAGAAGGGGCCACAGTGGTAGGATTTCAGATGCCACGCCCGGCTCATTTCGGAATGAGAGTCACCTATTCCGGTCCGAAATCGAACAAAAGTAAGGAGAGCAAGCCATGCGTTGGACACCCGGTGGGCAAAGTGATGACATTGAGGATCGTCGAGACCAAGGCGGCGGGGGCGGATTTGGTTTTGGCGGCATGCGCCTCGGGCTTGGCGGAATTATTATCCTGTTCGTTCTCAGTCTGATCTTTAAGCAAAACTTTTTTGCGTTGCTCGGCAGCGGCGGCGGAACCGCCAGCAATGTCGCTCCGAGTCCTTCGGCGGTCGGCCAGCCCAATTCACCACGAGACGAACAAGAAAAACCGCTGGTACAGTTTGTGTCCTTCGTTTTGGACGATACGCAGAAAACCTGGACAGAAATCCTGCCACAACAAGCTGGTACGCCCTATCGGCATGCAAAACTGGTCTTATTTCGCGATTCCACGCAGTCAGCTTGTGGCGGAGCAGACGCCGCGACGGGGCCTTTTTATTGTCCTGGCGACGAAAAGGTCTATATCGACCTTGGCTTTTACGATGAACTGAAACGGCGTTTCGGCGCGCCCGGCGAATTCGCCCAAGCTTATGTGCTGGCGCATGAAATCGGCCATCATGTGCAAAAAATCGTCGGGATTGAAAGCAAGGTGCGACGCTTGCAACAGAGCAATCCCCGCGCAGGCAATCAACTCTCTGTGGCCATGGAATTACAGGCAGACTGTTTTGCGGGGGTCTGGGCTCATTCGACGCAGCAACGCGGGTTGCTGGATCCCGGCGACGTCGAATCGGCATTAGGTGCAGCTGCCGCCGTCGGCGACGATCATATCCAGAAAATGACCCGGGGCACGGTGCAGCCCGAGACATTCACACACGGGAGTTCCGAACAGCGCATGAATTGGTTCCGAAAGGGCCTGGACAGCGGCTCGATTGCCGCTTGTAACACCTTCTAAGAATAGCTTCCGGCTACTCCTCCACCGGCGAGCCCTTCAGCGGCTTCTGGGCGCCTGGAACTTCGGGCTCCCGTACTTTATCGATTGCGGCTTGTATGGTCTTCTGCTTCCGCGGATCGATCCACGAATCCTGATTGACAAATGTGGTTTGCGTGGGCAACGCCAGCACCACGCCATATTTTTCGAGAATATCCATGATCTTCAGGAACAGCGCCTCCTGGGTCTTCAGATACGTAGCAAAGTCAGGTTCCAAGATGTACAGATACATTTCCAGCTCCAGTGCATATTCAGCGAATTTCACGAATTGCACACGCGCCGAGGCATCTTCGACTTTTGGATCATCAATAAACAGCTGGCGAATCTCCTGCAGCACAAATCGGACGTGGTCCGGAGAAAGGTCGTAACGCAAACGAATGGTCTGCTGGCAAAGAAATTTGTCACGAAAACGAAGATTCTCGATCGTGGCCGTGGCCATGGTTCCGTTCGGAATTGTCAGTAAAGTCCGCTCGGGAGTTCGCAGCCGCGTCGAGCGCAAACCGATATCTTCCACCACGCCCGTTTGATTATTTATTCTACAGGGGTCGCCAACCTGAATCACTTTGTCAAATAGCACCGAAACGCCGCCAAACAAATTTTCAAATGTTTTCTGCGCGCCTAAGCCGAGCGCCAAGGTTCCAATTCCTACGCCCGCCAGAGCCGCAGAAACGTCGACTCCAAGTCCGTGCAAAACCACCAGTGTGACAAAAACAAAAATGACCACTTCCACGAACCGGCGCAGTAAGGAAACGATGGAACGCTCCGCCAGCATCCCGCGGCTGGTGAAACTGGCACCAATTTGCGCGGATATCGCGCGAGTAATGCGGGTCAAAATCCAGTAGAAGGCAACCGCCAGAACAATAGAGATGACCCGGCGGTAATAAAGCCGGTAGAGCAGCGAAGTGCCTATCGAGCTGACGAAGGCATAGTGGACGATCACGGCAAACGTCAGCGTGGCGGGACCTAGGGTTAGGAAACGAGCCGGGGCGATCAACGGTAGGTGGCGAGTTTTGCGATATGTCCGGGTCGAATACTCGACCGCGAAGGTCAGAAGTCGGGCGAGCAATAAGCTGATGGGAACGAACAGGACAATCGCGATCCATTGCCAGATCGGCATGGACAACCAGCGGTGCACGACTAGCGAGGTGGGAATTTTCTTTTCAAACGCTGGAAATTTCAGGGTCTCGTAGGCCTCGGGAACCCGGTCGAGCGTCACTCTTGCGAAGTACCACAGCTTGTGGCCCTGGGAATCTTCCCGCCGCACAAGGTAGATAGGAAAGTCTCCACCCGTTCCCAGCACACCGCTTACTTTCTCCTGGTCTTCTGGCAGACCGTCGTCCAACCTTCCCTGTGGATCCCGGCTGATAAAATCGAGTGGCCCTGCAAATCTCTGATTGAGAATTGCCAAGAGCTGCTCAGCAAGTTCTTCCTCTTCGTCCTGGCTAATTTTCATTCGCCGGGGTGGCGGCTCGAAATACTGCGCGGCGAGTGCGTAACGTTCTTCCTGAGCCGCTTTGATAAACCCTAAAACACATCCACGGGGATTTTCTCGGCCAAGCGGGTCTGGCGGAATGGGTTGAGGCGGCGCAGGCGTTGCGGTAGCGGCTGGCGTGGACGAGGTAAGTCCGGGAATCTGAGCGGCAGAAAAAACGGCGAGAATTCCCAAGCTTAGAAGAACGGCGAATGCAAATCTGCAGCTAGCGCGCATGCCCACCGACTCCGGATTCAGAAATCATACTATCTGGTGTGTTTCTTTGGCGGAAGAAGCTTGGCGGGATTCACCCAAATGTTCGCGGTGCTGACGAAGCAGAAATTTATCGGTCATGCCTGCGATATAGTCGCAAACAATGATATAGCGCGGGACGCTGCCTGCCAGTTCCTCATATGCCTCCGGCATGGTATTCGCTTGGTCGAGAAAATACAAAAAGAGTTCCTCGAGGCACTGAACCGAACGCGTGCATTCCTCGGTGATGATCGGATGGTTGTAAATATGTGCAAACAAAAATGCCTTGAGCTGGGCATTTTGCTCGCACACGGGCTTGCTAAATCGAGCCAGTCGAGCCGGAAGGTGCCGAATCTCTTCGACCGTACTCGCCCCCGAGTCTTTCCGCAAACGTTCAGTGTTGCTGATCAGGTCGCTAGCCAAATGATCCAGCATATGGCGTAGTGCTTCGTTGAAAATCAATTGAATGCGGCTGTGGGCATGTTGTCGGTGAACTCGCGAAAAATACTCACCAAAAATAGGGACCTGCTGGCAGAGCGCATCCATGTCCAAGAGGTTTGCTTCAAGTGCATCATCCAGGTCCGCGGTATTGTAGGCGATTTCATCCACCCAGTCGATCAATTGCGATTCGAGCGGAGGCCGCAAGTCCAGCAAATATTCCGAAAGTTCGGGAAATTCGTTGGAAGTGTAATCCCGCGAGTGCTTCACAATTCCTTCGCGAACCTCGAACGTAAGATTCAGCCCGTTAAAATCGAGATATCGATGTTCGAACTGTTCCACAATTCGCAGCGCATGTAAGTTGTGATTGAAATACGCTCCGCGAGCGCGCATCAACTCGTTCAACTTGCGTTCGCCAGAGTGCCCGAAGGGCGGATGCCCTATATCGTGAACCAGCGCAAGGGCCTCCGCCAACTCGCCATTCAGATTCAGCGCAGCAGCCACGGTGCGAGCGATCTGTGCAACTTCCAGCGTATGCGTGAGCCGGTTGCGAAAATGATCCGAAAAACGGGTACTGAACACTTGCGTTTTGGCTTCCAACCGGCGGAATGCTCTAGAGTGAATAATGCGATCACGATCGCGCGCGTATTCGCCGCGATAAGAGTGGTGCGCTTCGGCAACTCGGCGGCCTCGAGAGGAGCCTGGTTGCATGGCCCAACGGGCCAAGGGTTGAGGAGTATCGATGGCGGATACCTCCCGCTGAAGTTAAAGCGGACCGGGCGTCAGGACTTGGGCGCAATCGTCTGCAAGCCTCGATCCGCTTCTTCAGAGATCGCCGAATTCGGGTAGTCCTTCTTGAGCTGTTGGTAAACTGTGCTGGCTTGGTTAGGATCAGACTGCCTCAGCACGCCCGCCAGTTCTAGCAACACCAGCGGCTTTGGCACTAGCACCGATCCCGAGGTGGCAAGCGCGCGCAAGGTCTTGATCGCTTCTTCGGTCTTCCCATTGCGCTCAGCGATCAACGCTTTTTGGTAATCCGCCAGTGCGCCAAGTTCTTTATCAGAACCGGCGTTGATTTTGCTTAATTCCTCGGCAGCCTGGCTCAAACGATTCAGATCCATGAGGCAAAGTGCAGAGTAATAGCGCGAGAGCTTACCCGGTTTGGTGTTTGGGAATTTGTTGGCTACGACGGCGAACTTCACTTCGGCATCCTCCGCGCGCTTCAGCGGATCGGAGTAAGTAATCTCCCCCGGCAGCGTGGGTTGGCCTGGGATAGGAATCTGGGCGTTGAAAATCTTGAAGGCCTCGTCAAATTCCGCCTGGGCCGCGGCCTCCTGGCGATCGCTGTAAACCTTCCAGCCCACGTAGCAAACAGCCGCGATGATCACTGCGATGAGCACAATCGAGGCAATTCTGGTATGGGAAAGGACCGCTTCGGCCCCGTGCTCGAAGGTCTCGCGGACCTTGTCCTGCTTTAGTTCTTTACGCGAAATGTGTTCAGACACGAACGCTCCCCTGCTTTGGTTTCGAATCGTTAATCGTAGCACAAATATGAGATAAGCCGGTGGCCACCGGCCGAGTAACGAGTGCCGCAACGCCCTTCGACACCCTGAAAGGGGCGGGGGCCCAGGCATGGTAAATTAGAACTATGCAGACGAGCTGCACACATTGCGGCCAGCAGCATTTGCTGAGCGATGATCTGGTCGCGAAGTATCCCAAGGTGCAATTTCGTTGTACGCGCTGTGGGCACACCACCGTTGTGGCGATCAAGCGCCGCGTCGACGAAACGATGGTGATCTCGCCCATGCCTTCCTTCGGGAAAACCAATGTCGCAACGATGACCGCGGATTTACCCACTTCGGGCGATGGTCTATCGCTTCCGGATGGCATGGACATCGTCTTGGTCGTGACGGCCGGTCCCGATCGAGGGCTGGAGTTTCCATTGAAGAGCGGGCGAACAATCATCGGCCGAAAAGGCACGGACTTTGGCCTGAACGACCCTGAAATCTCCCGCCACCATTGCTTGATCGAAGTGCGCGATCAATTCGTGAACCTCAAAGACCTCGATTCCACCAACGGCACCTTTTTTGAAAATGAAAGAGTGCGCGCCGCATTCCTCCAAGATGGCGCGGAGTTTCGAGTCGGTACCAGCACCATCCGCATCAGCATCCGCCCCCGTCCAGAGAATCCAATCACACCAATTTGAGATACGAGCGCCGGCGTGGTAGTTTTCGCACAGAGATGAATCGCTTGAGTATTTGCATCGTCGCCCAAAACGAAGAGCATAATCTTGCGCGCGCTTTGCACTCTGTCCATTCGATTGCCGATGAAATCGTGCTGGTGGATGGTGGCAGCACGGATGGAACGCTGGGGATCGCCCAACGATTCGGCTGCAAAATCTTCCGTCGTCCGTTCACAAACCACGCCGACCAGAAAAACTTTGCAGCTTCCGTTGCTTCGTGTGAATGGATTTTCCTGCTGGATGCCGACGAGGAGCTCAGCACGAAACTCAGGGAGTCGGTCGGAAAATGGAAACAGGAAACGCCGCACTTCGCTGTATACGAAATGGCTCGGCTGACCTGGTACTTGGGAGCATGGATTCACCACTCGCGTTGGTATCCGGACTGGCAGCGGCGTATTTATGAGCGCGGTAGCGCGAGTTTTGCCGGCGCGATTCATTCGGCCCTCCGTTACGACGGCAAGATTGGCCGATTGGATGGCGATTTGCTCCACTACACGATCCGAAACTATGCGGAGCACGAAGCCAAACTCGATCGATACACCAGCGCCATTGCTCAGGAGATGTTTGACCAGGGAAAGCGCAATTGGCGCGGCGCAATGTGGTTCGCCGCTCCTTGGAGTTGGGTGCGCCACTTCGTCCTCGGCTCGGGGTTTCTGGATGGATATCGCGGTGCTCTCATTGCGCAAATGGCTGCGCGAGGGGTCAGGCAAAAATTCGCAAAACTTGGCAAATTGGTGGAAGCCGAAAAATTGAAAAATCGGAGCGATGTGGGATGATTCCACTGATCGTGGATTTGGAAACTGAGTGGCGCGGAGGGCAGAGTCAGATGTTGCTGCTGCTGAAGGGGCTTTACGAACGGGGACACGCGGCGGAACTAATCGCCGTGAAGGGCTCGCCGTTGGCGCACCATGCGCGCAGGGAAGGTATCTACGTCCACACCATCTCAAAAAGGGCGAGGCGTTTCAGGGCCGCTGCTAGAATCCGTTCAGTGATGGCTGATGGCCGAATCGATCTGGTCCATGTGAACGAGGCGCATGCGTTGACGGCAGCATGGCTGGCGGGCGTACATCGTCGGGTGCCCCTGCTGTCGTCGCGCCGGATTGGTTTCCCGCTGCAGAAAAATTGGATCTCCAGAGCACGGTACGCCGCGCTCGAAAAATTCGTAGCTAACAGCAAAGCAGTAGCGCGAAGCGTAATCGACAGTGGCTTCCCTTCCGAACGCATCGCTGTCGTGAATGAAGGTGTAGAAATCCCGGCTTTGGTACAGCCCCACGAACGGCAGCTGGCGCGTAAAAGGTGGGGGGTGGCCGATGATGAGTATTTGATTGGCTGCGCCAGTGCCTTCGTCCCAGAAAAAGGTCAGCGGCACTTGGTGAACGCTTTGCCCGCGGTGAAAGAACAA
This sequence comes from Candidatus Acidiferrum sp., assembly GCA_035314425.1. Taxonomy (GTDB): domain Bacteria; phylum Acidobacteriota; class Terriglobia; order Acidiferrales; family UBA7541; genus Acidiferrum. The sequence continues at coordinate 43,128 of DATFZN010000128.1, forward strand.
TTTCCGAAGGTGCGTCTGTTGCTTGTGGGCGAAGGCCGCTGCCGCGCCGAAGTCCAAGGGCTGACTATGCGCCTTAACTTGGAATCGTCCGTCCTGCTGCCGGGTTTTACGTCGAATATGCGCGAATTTTACGCGGCGCTCGACGCCTTCGCGTTCCCCTCGGAATTTGAGGGACTCGGCACGGCTCTACAAGCCGCAATGGCATATGCGCTTCCCGCTATCTCCACCACCAGAGGCGCGCTTGGCGAAGTGGTCGATGCTGGTCGCACGGCGCTGGTCGCGGAACCCGACGCTCCGTCTTTTGCCGCTGCGATAATCCAATTGATGCGCGATCCCGAACTGCAGCGGAGACTTGCCGACGCTGGCCGTCAAGAAATAAAAAACCGCTTTTCGGTAGACCGAATGGTTGAAAACACACTGAATTTATATCAACAACTTCTCCGCTAAGCCTGATACCCTTTCGGAAATTTCTGTCGCCAACCCCAGGCGGACTGAATGATCTCTTCGAGCGAGGAGTGTGCAGCTTCCCAACCGAGCGTCTTCCTCAGCTTTTCATTGCTGGCCACCAGCACCGCTGGATCACCAAGTCTGCGCGGGCCAAGCTTATGCGGAATTTTTCGTCCAGTAATCCGCTCCGCAGTCTGCAGCACTTGCAGGTTCGTGTATCCGTCGCTGGTGCCGACGTTAAAGGCTTCGCCCGGCACCCGGTCGATTTCCTCAAGCGTCCGCAAATGCGAATCGGCAATATCAAGCACGTGAACATAATCGCGAACGCATGTGCCGTCTGGCGTCGGAAAATCCGAGCCGAAAATTTCCAGCATCGGGTAAGCACCAAGCGCCGTGTCCAGCACCCGCGGAATCAAATGCGTTTCCGTACGATGGGCTTCGCCTCGTTCCTTGCTGGCTCCGGCCGCGTTGAAGTAGCGCACGGTGACAAACTTTAATCCGGTGTAGCTGCGGTAATCGGCCAAAACGTTTTCAAACGTTAGCTTGGATTTACCATAGGGATTTATTGGCGATTTACGATGGTCTTCGGTGATGGGAACTGCCTCCGGTTCGCCATAAGTAGCTGCGGTGGAAGAAAAAATAATCTTGTTCACGCCGTGCCGCACCATCGAATCGAGTAAATTGATGCCACCGGCCACGTTCGCCGAGTAAAACGCACTGGGCTCGCTTACTGATTTGGCCACCAGCGTTTCTCCCGCGAAGTGCATCACCGCATCGATCTTGTAGTTGGAAAAAACTTCTTCGATTTCTGGCCGGACCAGGATGTCGGCTCGGCAAAAAATCGCTCCTGGCGGGACCGCCTCTCGATGTCCTTCCGTCAGATTATCGAGGGCGACAACGCCGTAACCGCGGGCCAGCAATACTTCCGAGCAAATGCTTCCGATGTACCCTGCTCCGCCTGTCACGAGAATGTTCAATGTTCGGCTCCCTTGTGTGTAGCTTGCATTAGGCAAACAAAAGCTATTCCGTCGAGTATATAACGGCTACCCATTGGCGTTTGTGAAGGGATGAAGAGGAATCCTACGAGTTCGCGACCCAAACCTTCAAAAGTCTCAGAGGAAGCCGATCGGAGGGTGGCGTCGAAAGGGCAGAACCGTCGTTACGCTCAGGAGGACAATGAGCGGGCAAGCCCGGCAGCAGCGCCAGAGTAGCAGAAACTTCTTTAACCTAAAACTAAGAAAGCGCCGGATGGGTTTTAAGGCCCGCCCGGCGCTCTCTTGCGCTAGTTACTTCTTCCTGCAAAGGATTCTCCCGTCGTTCCCTCCTATCCACTCGCCAAAATTCGTCAAGCTAATTCTTAGATTCGACTACCCATCGCCCCTTCGTCTCGAGAAACTCCACCCCAATTGCATAGCCGTCGCCATGAATCGGTTGGCAGTAAGCCACTCGAGCCGCCGAACGAAACTCTCCTGTGCGTGAAGCGAACTCAACCGGGGAGCCCTTCTCCCAACGGCGAACGCTGATTACCCGCGCGCCCTTCCCGCTGACGTTTTCCGTAAACGTCGATTCCGTACCCGGCACTTGCCGGTGGCCACGCAAAACCACTGGAATTTCCATCGGGATGCGATCTTCGCGACGGCGCAGTGGTTGCATTTCTCGGAGCGACATTCCTTGGCCTCAGAGGCACGCTGCAATGCGTGCAATGGAATTTATGGCGCTGCCGCGATGCTTCATCCGATAAAGCATGCGGTCTGCTGCACCCAGAAGTTTTTCCGGGGTATCGCCGTCCTCCGGATAAGCAGCGATGCCTGCGCTTACCGACAGCGTTGGTTCTTCCTGTTCCGCCGAAAGGCGTTCGCGAACTCGTGAAGCTACGCGCGTGGCAATTTCCTTAGGCGCTTCAGGTAGTACCAATGCAAATTCATCGCCGCCATAACGCGCAGGCGTATCAATCGCGCGCGAATGATTGCGCAAGGTTTTTGCCAGGCGAACCAGGGCGCGGCTGCCAACCAGGTGCCCAAATCTGTCGTTGATCGTTTTCAACCCATCCATATCCAGCAGCACGATGCTGAAGGGACGGTGTGTGCGGCGCGAACGTTCTAGTTCCGATTCGATCACCGCGATGAGCCTGCGGTAATTTGCCAGCCCCGTGAGCGAGTCGCTGACCGCCATGTTCCGAACCTGATCGAACAATCGAGCCTGATCGATCAGCGCGCCAACCAGAATGATCGCGTAGCTGGCTACTTTGCTGAGTTCTGCCAGGAAAAATGGCCCATCGAATAGCCGGCGTGAAAACAGCGCCGCCAGATGGCACGC